>JBGUVH010000107.1:0-4247 GCA_045134215.1 Acutalibacteraceae bacterium | reverse complement strand
GCTATAAACGCCAGAATAGAGTCATCTATGACAACACCCTCATTTTCAGCCTTTTTCTTTAAAATGGCAATTCTTGTTTCATAATCAGGGGGAGCAATGTCACATATAAGACCGCATTCAAACCTTGACTTAAGCCTTTCCTGCAGGGTTTTAATTTCATTTGGCGGACGGTCAGAGGTTAACACAATCTGGCTGTTGGCACTTGTGAGTGTGTTAAAGGTATGGAAAAATTCCTCCTCTGTTGCATCCTTTCCTGCAATAAACTGAATATCGTCAATTAAAAGAACATCCAGATAGCGGTATTTATTGCGGAATTCCTCCTGCTTTTTATCTCTCAAGGCGTTAATAAGCTCAATTGTAAAGGTTTCACTTGTTACAAAGGCTATTTTAGCGTCTTTATTATTTGCCATAATATAATTTTTTATAGCATGCATAAGATGTGTTTTACCCAAGCCTACACCGCCGTAAATAAATAAGGGGTTATATGCAGCAGCGGGCGATTCAGCAACGGCAAGTGATGCTGCCTGGGCAAAACGGTTTGAGTTACCTACAATAAAGTTTTCAAAGGTATATTTTGAAAACGGGTTATTTTCTTCCTTTTTTTCCTGCACCTGAGGCTCGTTTGGTACTGTATTTCCTATTAAAATACTGATGGCATATTCCTTGCCGGTAACCTCTTTTACAACATTCCTGATAAGGTCTATATATCTGTTTGTAACCATACTTTTTACAATATCGGCATCAGTTGAAAGAATAATTGAATTGATATCCATTGAATGGGGCTTAAGAGGTTTTATCCATGTGTTGAAGCTTACAGCGAAAATTTCCTGCTCTAAAATAGGTAAACACATGTCCCAGAGGGCTTTTATATCGCTATACATAATACACATCCTTTCTTGTAAAAGTTTTAAACATCCACATGTTGAAAAAAGCTGTGGAAAACTTTAAAAAACACCATTATATGCGGTTTCAGAGGCTGTGGAAAACTTTTTAAAACAAAGTTTTTAAAAACTGCATATGTACAACTTATTATATCAAAAATAACCTCATTTTTCAATAGATTTTTATTTTAAATTTAAAAATATAAAAAAAAGATTGACATTTGATATTTGTTTCTATATAATATGGTAGTGTTATTGTGGTAGCACTATGATTGCGTGAAATTTTAAAGGAGGTGCCAGTAATGATCAGAACATACCAGCCCAACAATCGTAAGAGAAAGAAAGATCACGGTTTCAGAAACAGAATGAGTACAGCAAATGGTAGAAAGGTTCTCAAGAGACGCCGTCAGAGAGGTAGAAAAGTACTTTCTGCATAATTTAAGGATGGTTTTAATGAAGAACACACTTTCTATGAAACTTAATCGTGACTTTAGACGACTTTATTACAAAGGCGGCTCTGCGGGAAGCGATATTTTAGTTGTGTATTACAAAAAAACGTCTCTTCCCTATAGTCGCCTTGGTATAACAGTCGGCAAAAAGATAGGCGGTGCGGTTGTGAGAAACCGTGTTAAAAGGCTTATACGAGAAAGCTACCGTCTTATTGAAAGTGAAATTGAATTCAGGTACGATATTGTCATTGTGGCAAGGAGTAAATGTGCCGAAGCAGATTTTAAAGCTGTTTCAGGCAGCCTGAAGCGTTTATTCAAAAAAAGCGGAATATTGAGTAATTAACCGGAGGAATATAATATGAAAAATATTCTTATTTTTTTTATAAGAATATACAGGAAATTTATATCTCCTTTAAAGAAGCCCTGTTGCAGGTTTTATCCAACATGCTCACAATACGCAATCGAGGCTGTACAGAAATACGGTGCTTTAAAAGGCACGGGTATGGCTGTATGCCGCATAGCACGCTGCAACCCCTTCTCAAAAGGCGGATACGACCCGGTTAAATAATCCATTATTGGAGAGTAGTATAAATGTTTGATTTAATAGCAAATTTTCTTTCCTTTTTTATAAGACCTATTTATGCTATAGTAGGCAATTACGGTTGGACCATTATCATATTCACTATTTTGTTAAAGCTTGTAACTATGCCCTTTACTGTTAAAAGCCAGAAGAGTATGGCAAGAATGCAGCAGGTTCAGCCCCTTATAAGCGAAATTCAGAGAAAGTATGCAAACAATCGTGAAAAACAGCAGCAGGAGCTTATGAAGGTGTACGATAAGTACGAAATAAGTCCCACAGGAGGATGTATGCCTCTGTTATTACAGATGGTTATCCTTATGGGCTTTATTCAGATCGTGTACAAGCCTTATACCTTCCTTCTTAACATTCCTGCAAATGAAATTAACGAAATTGCAAAGAATTTAGGTATTACATTAACAAACCAGCTCAGTCTTGGCAGTGATATTATAGCAACTCTTGCTGAAAGAGGCTATGAAACTGCTCTTGATATGAACTTTTTAGGTATTAATCTTTCAAAGGTTCTTTCTGAGAATCTTACTGACTGGACAATGTGGATTCTTCCTGTTGTAGCTTTAATTCTTACAGTTCTTTCTGCTCTTATGAGCCAGAACAGTGCGCAGAAGAACCAGAGCGAAAAGCAGAAGAATGACCCTCAGGCACAGCAGGCAGCTGCAATGAGTAAGTCAATGCTTATTATGATGCCTCTTTTAACGGCATACATTACTTACACATGGCCCTTGGGATGTGCTCTTTACTGGGTTATTTCCACTGTTACACAGATGGCACAGCAGTTTATTGTAAATGAATTTGTTGTTAAAAAGATGAAGCCTATCGTTTTAAAGAAAAAGAAAAAGACTCAGGTTAAAAAGCAGGTAATTGACACAGAAGCTGTTACTGAAACAGACGAGGGAGAAAAAAATGACTAAGATGATTGAAATGACAGGTGCTACAATCGATGCAGCTGTTGAAAGTGCTTTAAAAGAGCTTAACTGTACACGTGACGAAGTTGAAATTGAAGTTTTAAATAAAGGCAGTAAGGGTCTTTTCGGTATCGGCGCAAGCGAAGCAAAGGTACTTGTAAAGGTTATTGAGGATGATTTCAATTTAGGTTCCTTCGAACCCTCAGGTGATATTGAATCCTACCTTCTTAACATTCTTTCTGCTATGGGTATTGAAGCTCAGCTTGACTGTAAGGAAGAAGACGGAAACCTCAATATTGAAATTTCCGGTGATATGATGGGCATTGTTATCGGCAGATGCGGTGACACACTTGATGCTCTTCAGTATCTTACAAGCCTTGTTTATAACAAGGACAGAGAGGATTATGTAAGAGTAAACCTTGACACAGAAAACTACCGTGCAAAGAGAGAAGAAACTTTGGTTAACCTTGCAAAGAAAATTGCAGGCACTGTTTCCAGAACAGGCAGAAGCATCACTCTTGAGCCCATGAACCCCAACGAAAGAAGAATTATTCATTCCACACTTCAGTCCTATGATTATATCAATACATATTCTATAGGCGAAGACCCCAACAGAAAGATTGTAGTATCTTCCAAGAACTCCTCTAAAGGTAACAGAGGCGGTTACAGAAGAAATTACTCTTCCTATAAGAGAGAAGAAACGACAGTCACAACAGAAGAATAAATAACAAAAAAGGCTGTTGTATAAACAGCCTTTTATTGTTTTAATGAGGTTTTATATATGGATACAATCTGTGCAATAGCCACTCCCCGCGGCAAAGGCGGCATAAGTGTTATAAGAATATCCGGCGATGAAGCATTTACCGTTACAAAGAAAATCTTTTCCTCAAAAAAGGATATTGAAAAAGCTGAAGGCTACACTATCCTTTACGGCAATATTATGGACAAAAACGAAAAGGTTGATGAGGTACTGGTAAGTGTATTCCGTGCTCCTAAATCCTTCACCGGCGAAAACGTGTGTGAAATTTCATGCCACGGCGGTGTTATTGTAACGGAAAGAATATTAAACCTTCTTTTAGAGGCAGGCTGCTCTCTTGCAGACAAGGGTGAATTTACAAAAAGAGCCTTTATGAACGGTAAAATGAGCCTTACTCAGGCAGAAGCAGTCCATGATATAATCGAAGCAAAAACAACAAAGGGTGCATCCCGTGCCATAAACAGACTGGACGGTGCACTTACAGAAAAAATAGTAAATTTAAGGGACAGAATTATTAAAAGCCTTGCCATGGTTCAGGTTTCTACGGATTTTCCCGATGAAGATATTGACTCTTTCCAGGACGGAAGCCTTATAAAGGTACTTGAAGGCTTCAAAAAGGAGCTTGAAGAGCTTTTAAAAAGTGCTGACAGAGGTATTTAT
>JBGUVH010000106.1:0-5570 GCA_045134215.1 Acutalibacteraceae bacterium | reverse complement strand
ACTATACAATATTACTCTGACTCGTTCAGAAAAAAAGCGAGGTGCCTGATATGAAAAGAATACTTAATATTTTTATTACTCTGCTTCTTATTGTATCCACCTTCACCTTTACGGGATGCGGCTATCAGTATTTTGATTTAGAGCTACAAGGAGATTATACTAATAATCTGGCAGGAACTGTGCTGAATGTATATAACTGGGGCGAATATATTTCCGACGGCACCGATTCAAGTGTTGATGTTAATAAGGAATTTGAGCGTGTTACGGGAATAAAGGTAAATTATTCTACCTTTGAAAGTAACGAAACTATGTATTCACAGCTTCGGACAGCAGGTGTTTCTTACGACTTAATTATTCCATCTGACTATATGATTGACCGAATGATAAGTGAGGATATGCTTTTAAAAATAGACACATCAAAGCTTTCCAATTACGGTAATATCGGTGAGCAATACAAAAATCAGTATTATGACCCCGAAAATTTATACTCCGTTCCCTACAATGTTGGTATGGTTGGTATAATTTATAATAAAGCTATGGTTGGGGATATTGATAATAGTTGGTCTGTATTCTGGGATGCTGAATATAAGAATCAGACACTTATGTTCTCTAATCCCCGCGACGCCTTTATGACCGCTCAGTTTTTAGACGGCACAAGCGTCAACTCTAAAGATAAAGCAGATTGGCACAGCGCAGCACAGCTTTTAAAACAGCAAAAAAAATACCTCCAATCCTATGTTATGGACGAGGTTTACGGTAAAATGGAAACCGGTGAGGCAGCCATTGCCCCCTATTATGCAGGCGATTTTCTTACTATGTATGATGTCAACGAAGACCTTGCTTTTCTTTACCCAAGAGAAGGCACTAATATATTTGTTGATGCTATATGTATCCCCTCCTGCTGTCAGAATTATGAGGCGGCAATGCTGTATATCAATTTCCTGCTTGAGCCTGAAATAGCTCTTGCTAATGCAGAATATATTGGTTACGCTTCTCCTAATACTGCCGTAATTAATAATCCTGACTATTGCTACTACGGTAACGATATTCTTTACCCTGATGAAGAACAAATCCCTAAAACCGAATATTACCGCAATTTAGACGATGAAATCCGTTATTACTACGAAAATCTTTGGATTGATGTAAAATTATATTAAAGTATAACCTCTAATACAGCTATTTTAGAGGTAATTTTATAACAGAAAAGCTCCGATTTTTACATCGGAGCTTTTTAAATTAAAATTTTGTTTAACAAGGCATAATTTCGCAACCGCCGATTGGACGAATACTAAGAATACAGCAGCTACCCTTACCGAAAACGGAATCAATCATTTGTGAATATTTAATAATTCTATCAGTAGGAATGTAACACTGAATAGTACCTGCAAAGCCACCACCGTGAACACGACAGGCACCCTCGCCCTTTAAAAACATTTCGGTAAGAGAAAGTGCAAGACATAGTCCCTGTTCTTTTACATTAGATATAGAATATACATTCTGAAGATATTTATAAGAAGAATCGCCAGACTCATTAACCAAATCGAGAAAATGATCGAAGTTATCCTGCTTCAAAGCTATTTTCTGCTCCTCAGCACGTTCGTCATCACCAAAGAAATGAATGGCACGCAGCACTGCTCTGTCACCGAATTTTTCGCGAAGGTCAGCAAGAGAGGAGAAAAATTCACTCTTTTCTACGTCTCTTAAAAATTCTTTTCCGAAATAATTACTAATTTCCTTACATTCTATAGTTATATCAGCATAGTCCTGTGTTAAATCGGCATGGTCTCCATGAGTATCAACAACGCAAAGAGTGTAGCCGTGTGAAGCAAGGTCAAAAGAAATCTGTTCTACAACGGGAGCGTCGGGATTATTAAAATCAATAGCGGTAAAGCCACCCTGTGAGCTTGCCATCTGATCAAGCAGACCGCAAGGCTTACCGAAGTATTCTCTTTCAGCCTTCTGAGAAATTTTTGCAATTTCCACTCTATCCACACTGTTATTATTAAACAAACCGCTTAATATGTTGCAGATAAGTACTTCATATGCCGCAGATGAAGAAAGTCCGGACCCTCCAAGCACATCAGAGGTGGTATAAGCATCAAAGCCACCAATATTATAACCGGCTTTTTTAAAGAAAGCACAGCAACCGCGAATCAGAGCACTGGTCTTTCCGTATTCAGTCTTTTCAATATCGAGATTAGAAAGGTCAACAGGATCAACCTTATATCCGCAAGACTCAATACAAATAGTATTATTTTCGTTAGCAGCAACAATACCGATAACATCAAGATTAACGCTGCCGGCAAGCACTCTTCCATGCTGATGGTCTGTATGATTTCCGCCAACCTCAGTTCTACCAGGGGCAGAAAAAATTCTTATATTTTCTCTATCTCCAAAGCATTCCTCAAAGCTACAAAGTGCATCAGTGTATCTTTTACGTGCAACAAGGACATCATAAGGATATAGTTTTTTAAATGTATTATCAAGCTTACCTTCGTTGATAGCTTCTTTAATTTGTAAAATATTCAACGATATTCAACCTTTCAGATATTTTAAGAGATAAGGGCTAAGGTATCACGGGCAATAGCAAGTTCCTCGTTTGTAGGAATTACATATACATTAACCTTGGAATCATCAGTAGAAATTTTAATTTCTTCGCCGCGAATATGGTTTTTAGCATCATCAATCTTAACACCAAGATAGCTGAGGTTTTCGCAAACGTAAGCTCTGAGGTCGGGGTCATTTTCACCAATACCTGCAGTAAATGCGATTGCATCAACACCGTTCATAGCGGCAACATAAGAACCAACGAACTTAAGAATCTGGTATCTCTGCATATCAACAGCAAGCTTCGCTCTCTCGTTACCGCTGTCTGCTGCAGCGCAAACATCACGGTTATCGTTAGATACACCCGAAACACCAAGCATACCGGATTTTTTATTGCAAATGTCATTAATCTGAGCAGCAGTAAGGTTTTCCTTTTCAGCAATAAAGGTAAGTGCAGAAGGATCGAGTGTGCCTGTTCTTGTTCCCATCATAAAGCCATCCAGTGGAGTGAAGCCCATAGAGGTATCACAGCAAACACCGTCTTTAACAGCAGTAATGGAAGCACCGTTACCAATGTGACAAACAATTATCTTAAGATCCTTTTTATCCTTGTTTTCAAGAACAGCAACTCTGTCACTTACAAAGTGATGAGAAGTACCGTGAGCACCGTATTTTCTTACGCCGTATTTCTCATAATATTCGTAAGGAAGTGCGAACATATAAACCTTGGGCTCCATCGTTTGATGGAAGGAAGTGTCAAAAACAGCAACCTGAGGAATCTTGTCACCAAAGGTTTTGATACAAGCTTTAATAGCAAGAACGTGAGCAGGATTATGTAATGGAGCAAGAGCACCAAGCTCATCTATCTGGTCAAGAACTGTGGGATTAATGACGCAGGACTTAGAGAAAATGCTACCGCCCTGTACTATACGGTGACCGATAGCAGAAATTTCATCAAAGGAATCAATAACCTTAGCATCACTTTTGGTCATTGCAAAAACAACTGCCTCAAATGCTTCAGTATGAGAAGGCATAGCTGTGTCAGCAGAATAAACTCTACCGTCGGCTGCTTTATGAGTAATAGCACCGGTTGTACCGATTCTCTCACAGATACCCTTCGCAAGAACAGACTCAGTTTCCATATCAATAAGCTGATACTTAAGAGAAGAGCTTCCTGCGTTAACAACAAAGATTTTCATAACTTTTTAACTCCTATCCGCCGTTGGCGTATTTTTTCGTATTGAATATCTTAAATCAGTATGATAAAATGGATTTAAACATCAACACATAAACTAACTATTATATAATAATATATAACTAAATTTTTTTCAAGTGTTTTTTGACAAGGCGGGTAAAAATGATAAACGGTATAATTTGTGAATTTAATCCTTTCCATAACGGACACGAATATCTACTTTCAAAAGCTAAAGACAACGGCGGCAAAAATATCTGTGTTATGAGTGGCAATTTTGTTCAGCGAGGTGAAGCTGCTATCTATGAAAAACGCAGAAGAGCCGAAATGGCACTAAAAAATGGTGCGGATGTGGTTATTTCTCTTCCTGTTGGCTGGTCAATGTCAGGTGCCGAGAATTTTGCTTATGGCGGAGTTTCACTACTTAAAAGCACAGGCATTGTTGATAACCTTGTTTTTGGCTGTGAGAATAATAACGAAGCTTTGCTGAATGAAGCTGCCCAAGTAATATTCAGCAATAACTTTGCTGATGAAATAGGAAAATATCTGTCCCTTGGTGACACCTATGCCGTAGCCCGAGAAAAAGCTATTAATATTTTATACCCTCACCTTAAAGAATTTATCAGTGAGCCTAACAATATTCTTGGTGTTCAGTATCTTGTTGCGGCTAAGCAGCTTAATTTTAGTGTAGGCTTTACCCCCATTGCCCGTATCGGCACAAAGCATGACAGTGATAATTTCAGTGGAATATTTTCAAGTGCTTCAAATATACGGAAATTAATAAGAAGCAAAGATACAGAGAAAATTAAAAATTATCTACCGGAAAATGTATATAATATGGTCAAAGGTCTTCCCTGTTCTGATTTATCTACAATTGAAAACGCTATTTTATTTAAGCTTAGAAATTTAAGCCTTGATGATATAAGAAAGCTACCCGATATAAGCGAAGGCATAGAAAACAGAATTTTTGATGCCATAAAGACAGCAACGAGCCTTGATGAGCTTTATTCCTTTATAAAGACAAAACGGTACACAATGGCAAGAATCAGAAGAATAATAATGTCAGCAGCCTTCTCTGTTGATAATTCATTTATTAAAAGAGAGCCGCCTTATATTCATATTCTCGGCTATAAAAAAGAAAGTGAGAGTTTAGTGTCACAAATAGCACAAAAAACCACAAAGCCTGTATTGTTATCAAGCAAGGATTATATAAAGCTTGACGATTTCGGTAAAAAAGTTTTTGAAACAGAATGTATCACCACCGATTTATACGGTATGAGCTTTAATCCCCCATTCCCCTGTTCAAAAGAATACACAGAGCCAATTGTAAAAATATAAAGCCTTTGCAGCTGCAAAGGCTTTTAAATTTGTTAAATTATATATGTAATAGCCTCTTTGAGCGAGGATACACCGAATATCTTTATATCATCAGGCACACCCTTAAGATGCTTTAAACAGCTTTTCGGAAGTATGCAGGTTTTGAAGCCAAGACGGGCTGCTTCCTTTACTCTGTCAAGTGGTCGCGAAACCGAGCGAAGCTCACCTGAAAGACCTATTTCACCCAAAGCAATTACATCGTCATTAATAAGAGTATCTCTCAGTCCCGACACAAGAGAAAGAGCAACAGCAAGGTCAGCGGCAGGTTCATCAAGACGAAGACCACCTGCTATATTTATATATACGTCACGGTTTGAAAAATGAAGACCGATGCGCTTTTCTAAAACAGCAAGAAGCATATTAAGTCTGTTATAATCAAAGCCTGTAGCTACACGACGGGCGTTGCCAAACCCTGTTGGAGTAACAAGTGCCTGTACCTCTGAAAGTATAGGAC
>JBGUVH010000105.1:0-3268 GCA_045134215.1 Acutalibacteraceae bacterium | reverse complement strand
GAATGCACTTAACAATCAACCTTTCGACAGCACTAAATTTGATGATGTTTATTCTGAAAGCGTATCGGATGTTCATGGTGCTGAATCGGTGCTTATTCCCGATGTGGAGCATATAAAGGCAAAACAGGAGAGAAAAACCGAAGTTGCTTCAATTAAAGAAGAAATACAGATACCTTATGTTCCAACTCCTGATTATAGCGGTGGCGCTTCGGGTGAAAGAAAGTCTAACGATAAAAAAATCGAAAAAATTGTTGATACAAAGCCGGCAACCAAATTTGATTTTTACAGTCTCGGAAAGCTTCTCCTTTCTGCACTAACTGCAATAATTTTTGTTATGTTATTTATCGGTTCAATGTTGCTTAATGTTAATGCTTTTGATGAATCCTATAATTATTATTCGAATGAGAATGAATCACTATTTTTGGATCAGGGAGTGATGTTGTATGGCAGCTGAGATGATAAAGTCGATTCTCGCTACCGAAGCTCAAGCGAGAGACTCTGAAGCAAAAGCCAAAAAGATGGCTGAAAAAATTATTCAGAATGCCAGAATGCAGGCTGATATTATAATTAAATCTGCTGTTGACCAGGCAAATAATGAGGCCAATATAATCCTTAGCGATGCCGAATATTCAGCTTCAGGTGTGCTTAAACAGGCCACTAAGCTTGCTGCGTTGAGAGAAAAGAAATCAATTACTGATACTGAGAAACAGTACGAGGATGCAATTAGCTTTGTATTCGAAGAAATTCTCAAGTGATGTCAGCACAAATTAATTATGATGCAAGGGAGGTGTACGGTTGGCAAAGGTAAAGCTTGTTCATTTTCAGATTGCTTCCATTATGAAGGACAGTAAGGATGTAGTTGATTATCTCCAAAAACGCGGATGTGCACATATTGAAAACTGCAACTATGAAGAATTGGTTAAATACGACACTTCTGATATTGTAAGCGGTCTTGAAAAAAGAAAAAAACAGGTTGATCAGGCTGTTTATGAGCTTGAGAAAAGCTGTGAAATAAAAAAGAGCCTGATAGAATCTTTTACGGATTATAAAATTATCGGTTACGATAAATATAAAATATTATCTGACAAAAGCGAAGAAACGTATGAGCGTTGCTGTGAAATTCTTTCTCTCAAAGAAAAAATTAACGCCCTCATTGTAAAAAAGAATGATTTTCAGTCGGATATTGATTATCTTAAACTGTGGGAAGAGCTTGATATTGTTCTCGCATCAAAGAGAACATTTTCCACAAGAATTTTTATCGGTTCATTCAATACTAAAACCGATGCCGAAAAAATCTCTCAGGATTTGTATGTTGTAAACGATGAACTCAGAGATTGTGTTGCTGTTGAAATAATAAGCAGCAGCAAAATGTACACTTCAGCGGTTTTTGTTTGTCATAATTCCCAGGCAGATGCTCTCGAAAACGCGTTGAGGGAAATTGACTTTGTTCCGGTTGATAAAACCCATGCATCACTACCGTCTAAATCAATAGAAAAAATTTCTGATGAAATTTCTGAGCTTGAGAAACAAGCTTCACTTTTTAAAGCTCAATTACTTAATTACAAAGAGTATTATGATGATTTGAGATTTTTAAGTGATTATCTTACCGCTCAGATTGATAAGTATATTGCTGTTGAGTATGCGGCTACGTCTGAATCTGCTTTTATAGTTTCTGGTTATATACCTGAGGCAGAAGCAGAGATGCTTAAATTTACAATCGAAAACAATTTTGTTGCCTGTGTCGAAATCAGCTCGCCTGACTATGAAAATCCCGATACCCCGGTTTTACTTGAAAACACCGGTTTTGCAAGCGGTGTAGAAGGAATAACAGATATGTATTCGCCGCCTTCGAATAAGGATGTTGATCCAAATCCTGTAATGGCTTTTTTTTACTATGCCTTTTTCGGTCTTATGCTTTCTGATGCCGGATACGGAATTTTAATGGTTCTTTTTTCTTTATTCGCAGAGAAGAAGCTTAAAGTGAGAGGGAATACCAAGAAGACTGTTAATATGATATATTACAGCGGTATTTCATCTATTATTTTCGGCGCTCTTTTCGGTGGTTGGTTCGGAGATCTTATTCCTGTCGTTTGTACGAATTTTTTAGGTATGGAAAAAGGTCCCGATCTTGCTATATGGCTCGATCCGGTAAGTAACAGTATAACTTTGTTGCTCTATTGCCTCGGTTTCGGAATTTTACATTTGTTTGCGGGTGTTCTTCTCAACGGTTATAAGCTTCTTAAAAATAAAAACTACACAGGAGCAGTTTTTGACACAGTTCCGGTGCTGATATTTGTATGCGGATTCGCCACTTTTGGAGCAGGATTTCTTGTAGATGTTCCTGAATCAGTTAAAAGAGTCGGCAACAGACTGTTGCTTGTCGGTGCAGTGTTAATAGTTCTTACGGCGGGCAGAAGCGCACGTAACATCGTCGGAAAGTTCGGTGCAGGTTTGTATGCTTTATATAATACAGCATCGGGTTATCTGGGAGATATCCTTTCCTATTCAAGATTGCTGGCACTCGGGCTTGTGACGGGTGTTATTGCAAGTTCGATCAATCTGATGGCAACTATGCCCGGTAACTTGTTTTTGTTTGTTTTAATATTCATTTTAGGACATACCATAAATATTGCTATTAATCTGATAGGCACTTATGTTCATACGAACAGATTACAATATGTAGAATTTTTCTCTAAATTTTACGAAGGAGAAGGTGTCGTGTTTACACCTTTCAAAATTAATACTAAACATTTTATAATCAAGGAGGATAAATAATTATGTTAAGCTCAGGTCTTTTTATCGCGGTTTTGGGTGCTGCTCTTGCCGTAGGTTTCTCAGGTGTAGGTTCAGCTAAAGGTGTAGGTCTTGTAGGTGAGGCCGGTGCAGGTCTTCTTTCCGAAGAGCCTAAAATGTTTTCTAAAGTGCTTATCCTGCAGATTCTTCCCGGTACACAAGGACTTTACGGATTCATTATTGCACTTATGATGTTTAATAAAATAGGTCTTCTCAGCGGAGATGTAGCTGCTCTTACGGCTGCACAGGGATTTTCCTTCTTTGCAGCTTCTCTTCCTATGGCTTTAACAGGTTATTTTTCAGCGATTTATCAAGGTCGTGTGGCTGCATCCGGCATTTCTCTTATTGCAAAACAGCCAACTCAGACCTCGAGAGCTATGACTCTTTCGGCTCTTGTTGAAACGTATGCTGTTCTCAACTTCCTTGTTTCACTGATAGCTATTTCTAATATATCTCTTTAATCTGAATTATAATC
>JBGUVH010000104.1:0-11472 GCA_045134215.1 Acutalibacteraceae bacterium | reverse complement strand
ATGATGAGCTTTTCTTTCACACAAAATCACCTCACCAATATTATGCCTTGACAAATGTTATAAATATATGTTATAATTTATAACATACATTAGAAAGGATGTTTATTGTGAATAAAAACGCTAAGATTGTTGTTATTGCTCTATTATTTTGTGCGCTATGCTTATGTCTATCAATGTGTTCCGAGGATATTGGTTCGGGAATAGCATCTACAATTAGCGGTGAAGACGGACTATGTGATTATTGCGGCAAAAAATCTGGTATAAGCCAAAACACTAAAGAGTATTGTGCTTCTTGCTTTGAAAAACATGACGGTAATATTTGGCATTAAAGAAGATTTAACATGAATGACATCAACGAACCTATCTTTTATAAGATAATACTCAGCATCACAAACGTTCTTAACAGCCAAAAAAGTCGCTTTTTTAGCGGCTTTTTCTTTTGTACTCTTATATATCAGTAATTACCAAATATATATGTTGCTTTTTGTCGTTACTTTTGGTATAATTATTTGCGTGTGACTTCAATTTGTTGAAGTTTTGCAAATAAACAGAAAAGGAAGAAAATTATGGATAACAAAAACAGCTTCAAGCCGTATATTCCTGCTGAAAAGGTTACCCCTGAAATTACAGTTACCGCTATAATTATGGGTATTATCCTTTCCGTAGTATTCGGCGCCGCTAATGCCTATCTGGGACTGAGAGTCGGAATGACCGTTTCCGCTTCCATTCCCGCAGCAGTTATCGCAATGGGTGTAATCCGTGTGATTATGCGCAAAAACTCAATACTGGAGAGCAATATGGTGCAGACTATAGGAAGCGCCGGTGAGTCTCTCGCCGCAGGTGCTATTTTCACAATGCCTGCCCTTTATCTCTGGGCAAATGAAGGCATTATGGAAAAGCCCAGTCTTCTCACCATTACTATTATTGCTCTTATCGGCGGACTTCTTGGCGTATTCTTTATGATACCCCTTCGTAACGCCCTTATAGTTCGTGAGCATGGTACTCTCCCCTATCCTGAAGGACAGGCCTGTGCCGAGGTTATGCTGGCTGGCGAAGAGGGTGGCTCAAATGCTTCTACCGTTTTTGCCGGTATGGGCTTTGCCGCACTTTTCAAATTTATTATTGACGGTCTTAAAGCCGTTCCGGGTGAAATTTCACTTAATATCAAAAAGCTTTATCCCAGCGCAATAGGCACTCAGATTTATCCCGCTGTTATGAGTGTCGGTTATATCTGCGGACCCAAGATTTCCTCTTATTTGTTTGCCGGCGGTGTGCTTAGCTGGATGGTACTTATTCCTATTATCGTGCTTTTCGGTGCTGAAATAATTATGTATCCCAGCACCACTCAGACAATCGGTGAAATCTTTGCCGAAAGCGGAGCCAGCGGTATTTGGAGCTCTTATATCAGATACATCGGTGCAGGTGCTCTTGCTGCAGGCGGTATTATAAGCCTTATAAAATCACTTCCCCTTATTGTTCGCACCTTTGCTGACGCTATGAAGAGTCTTTCTGTTAAGGGTACTGCTTCTTCTCTGAGAACCGACAAGGATATTAATATGGCAGTTGTGCTTGGCATAATTGTTGTTCTCACCCTTCTTGTATGGCTTGTTCCCGCTATTCCTGTTTCTCCCATAGGCGCAGTTATAGTTGTTGTATTCGGCTTCTTCTTTGCTACAGTTTCCTCCCGTATGGTTGGTATTGTAGGAAGCAGCAACAACCCTGTTTCAGGTATGGCTATTGCAACTCTTCTTATTGCAACCCTTATTCTTAAATTCACCGGAGCCGTAGGCACTGCAGGTATGCAGGCAGCTATTGCTATTGGTTCTATTATCTGTATCGTTGCCGCTATTGCAGGTGACACCTCTCAGGACCTGAAAACCGGCTATCTCCTTGGTGCTACTCCTTGGAAGCAGCAGGTAGGCGAGGTTGTAGGTGTTATCGCCGCAGCCCTTGCTATAGGTGCTACCCTTAATCTTCTTGATTCCGCTTGGGGCTTTGGCGGTGAGGAAATTGCCGCTCCTCAGGCAACTCTTATGAAGATGGTTATTGAAGGTATTATGGGCGGAAATCTGCCTTGGGGACTTATTCTTATCGGTGTATTTATTGCTATAATCGTTGAGATATTAAAGCTTCCCGTACTTCCCGTTGCTATTGGTATTTATCTCCCTGTTCAGCTTAATGCCTGCATTATGGTCGGCGGTATCATTCGTTTCTTCTTTGATAAAATCAAGGACAATGATAAGCGCGAAAGGGCTACCAACAGAGGTATTCTCTTCAGCTCAGGTATGATTGCAGGTGAAGGTCTTGTAGGTATTCTTCTTGCTGTATTCGCAGTATTCGGTCTTGGTGATAAGATTGATATTTCGGGTATATTAAACCTTCCCGAGTGGGCTGCTAACGCAGGAAGCCTTGTTGTATTCGGTCTTGTTATTCTTTCTCTTCTTGCTTTCAGCGTATGGAAGAAGGACAAGAAGGCTGCTAAATAATAATGAAGAAAAAGAAAATCGTCATTAACAAAAACTATCTTGAAAAAATTCCGATAAAAAACCCTCTTATCAAATGGAATACTGATGAGAGCGGAAAGGTAACACTTGAAATTGAGAACACAGGCTGGGCTAACAGAGTTGCTCAGAAGCTGTTCGGCAGACCGAAAATTTCTTACGTTCACCTTGATGAAAACGGCAGCTTTGTGTGGCCTCTTATTGACGGAGAGACGGATATAATAAAAATCGGAGAAGCTGTCAAGGAACATTTTGGAGAAAAAGCCGAACCTCTTTATGAACGCCTTGCTCAGTTTTTCAGAATCCTTGAAAGCTATAGATTTATAAGCTTTAAAAATGATAAAAAATAATTTCTTGCCCCGAAGGTTTTCGGGGCATTTTTTTAAGGTTTTCGGGGCATTTTTTTAAATATATGTAGCATTTATAAAAATAATGTAGTATAATAAACAAAATTATACTTATGGGAGATTTAAACAATGAAAATTATCGTTGTTGGTTGCGGTAAAATCGGAACCACTATAGTTGCTAGTTTAATATCCGAAGGTCATAATGTTATTGCTATTGATAAAAACCCTTCTGTAATAGAGGAAATAACCAATGTGTATGATGTAATGGGTGTATGCGGCAACGGCGCTGACTGTGAAACCTTAGAGGAAGCAGGGATTGCCGATACCGAGCTCTTTGTCAGCGTTGCAGATTCTGACGAAATGAATATGCTCGCCTGTTTTCTCGCTAAGAAAATGGGCGCCTCCTATACTATTGCTCGTATAAGAAATCCCGAATACAACGATAAAAGTCTTGGCTTTATGCGTCATCAGTTGGGAATCGATATGTCCATTAATCCTGAGCTTCTTGCCGCAAGGGAATTTTACCGCTTATTAAAGCTGCCCAGTGCCGCTAAGGATGAAACCTTCTCGGGAAGAAACTTCGAAATGGTAGAAATCAAGCTGAAATCCGACTCTGTGCTTGACGGACTCAGCCTTATTGAAATGAGAAAGCGTTTTCAGGTCAATGTGCTTGTCTGTATTGTACAGCGCGGCGATGAGGTTTTTATTCCCGACGGTAATTTTGTGCTTAAAAGCGAGGACAGAATAGGACTCACTGCAAAGCCTGCTGAAATTCTGAAGTTTTTCAAAATGCTTGGCATTATGAAGAAACAAGCAAAGGATGTTATGATTCTCGGCGCAAGTAAGACCGCCTATTACCTTGCTAAAATGCTGCTAAGCGGCGGAAGTAATGTTAAAATTATTGAGCTTAACCCTGACAAATGTCTGCAGTTCAGTGAATCTCTTCCGGGTGCTGTAATTATTAACGGCGACGGCGCTCATCAGGAGCTTCTTATGGAGGAGGGCATAAAGGATACCGATGCCTTTGTTTCTATGACAGGTATGGATGAAGAAAACATCCTTATTTCCTATTTTGCCTCCACAATGGGTGTTCCTAAAATTATTACAAAGGCAAACCGCAGCGAATTTATTCACATTGCCCGAAAGCTCGGCGCAGAAAGTATTGTTACTCCTAAAAAAATAATTGCTGATGTTCTTGTGCGTTACGCAAGAGGTCTTCAGAATACTATCGGCAGTAAAATCGAAACCCTTTATCAGCTTATGGACGGCAAAGCTGAGCTTCTTGAATTTATTGTTCAGCCCGATTGTAAAATCTGCGGTATTCCCTTTAAGGAGCTTAACACAAGGCAGGGTACGCTTATTGCGGGTATTATAAGAAACCGCAAGGCTATTCTTCCCTCAGGTGACGATTATCTACAGGAAAATGACAAGGTTATAATCATTTCTTCTACCCCCGGTATGACTGACCTTACTGACATTGTTATATAGGTGAGCGTATGAACAGAAGAATGATTTTACATCTGACAGGAAAAATACTACAAATAGAAGCGCTTCTCCTTCTCCTGCCTGCTATTGTTTCCCTTATATACAACGAAGGTTCATTATGGGCATTTTTAATTTCTGCTCTTTTTACAGTCTCGGCAGGAACTGTTCTTGTGCTTGTTTCCCGTCCTAAAACCAATGTTATATATGCCAGAGAAGGACTGATTATAGTTGCTCTTGCCTGGATAGCTATGTCACTTTTCGGTGCACTTCCCTTTTATATAAGCGGAGAAATCCCCTCCTATATTGACGCATTATTTGAAATAGTAAGTGGCTTTACCACTACAGGAGCATCTATACTAAAAAATGTTGAAGCCCTTTCTCACGGCTGTCTTTTCTGGCGTAGCTTCTCCCACTGGATAGGCGGTATGGGTGTTCTCGTTTTCGTTACCGCAGTTATTCCTAATTTATCCGACCGTTCCATTCATATTATAAGAGCCGAAATGCCCGGTCCTATTGTGGGTAAGCTTGTTCCAAGGGTTAAGGACACCTCCCGTATGCTTTATCTCATTTATATTGTTATGACTGTGCTGGAGATAATTTTTCTTCTTTGCGGAGGACTTGACCTTTTTGAGAGCAGTGTGCTTTCCTTCGGAACTGCAGGAACAGGCGGATTTGCTGTAAAAAGCGACAGCATCGGTTCCTATTCCCCATATATTCAGTGGGTAATCACCGTATTTATGCTTGTTTTCGGTGTAAATTTCAATCTTTACTATCTATTATTAATCCGCCGATTTAGAAGTGCTTTAAAAAGCGAAGAGCTGTGGACTTATATCGGAATCTTTATGTTGAGTGTAGCTGTTATAACCTTTACTGTTTTACCGTCATACAGCGGTTTCGGTGAAGCTCTTCGTCACTCGGCCTTTCAGGTTTCCTCCATTATGACCACCACAGGTTATTCTACTGCTGATTTCAATTTGTGGCCTTCTTTATCGAAGTCCCTGATTATAATACTAATGATGATAGGTGCCTGTGCAGGCTCCACTGCAGGCGGTATAAAAGTGTCACGAATTGTTATTATCTTTAAGACCATAAAAAAAGAATGTCAGAGACTTGTTCATCCCCGTTCTGTAAGAAGCATAAAATTCGAAGGCAAGGCGCTTGATACCGTAACGCGTCACGGCGTTACCGCTTATCTGGCAGTTTATGCCGCGGTATTGCTGACTGTATTTTTTCTTATATCCGTTGATAATATGTCTATTGAAACAAATTTCAGCGCTACGGTTGCCTGCTTTAACAATATAGGTCCGGGTCTTGACGGCGTTGGTCCTATGTCAAACTACGCCGACTATAGCGAATTTTCAAAAACAATACTTTCCTTTGCTATGCTTATGGGAAGGCTTGAAATATATCCAATGTTGCTTGCATTTTCTGTTGGCACCTGGAGAAAAAGATAAGAGGTATTTATTATGAAGTATTACATTGTTGAAGGAAAAGATGCTCTTGTTTCCCTTAGCGAACGAAAAGAAAACGGTATTCTTTACGTTGACCTAAAGTGGCACAGCGATATTCCAAAATCCCCCGACCGCTTCGGTGTGCGTTTCACTTTCCCTACTGCCGATATTTATTCCGTATTCTCACCTTCTATGGGACAGGGACGAAGCCTTGAAACAAACTATTTTCCACGCATTACCGACGCCCGTCTTGCGTCCTGGATGCCCCTTCATCAGCTTAATTCACTTTCGGGTCAAAACCGTTTTTGTATAACCCTCAGTGACGCTAAAATTCCCACAAGAATTACTTCGGGCGTGTGTGAATTGGGTGCTACCCACGACGTTACCGCGTTCTTCTTTACAGGGCTTACCACCGCAATTACCGATTATACCGCCACAATTCGCATTGATTTAAGGGATATTCCTTATTACGACAGTATTTACGACGCTGTTTCCTGGTGGGAAAAGGACTGCGGTTATACCCCTGCTTACGTGCCCAAACATGCAAAAGAACCCCTTAATTCCCTTTGGTACAGTTATCATCGGAATTTAGAGATTGAAAGCATTGTAAGAGAATGTACGCTCACCAAAGATATGGGTATGGACGTTGTTATAGTTGACGACGGATGGCAGACCGAGAACGACGGCGGCGGTTACGCATGCTGCGGTGACTGGGAGCCTGCGCCTAAAAAAATCGGAGATATGAAAACCTTTGTTAAACGCATTAAAGATACCGGTATGAAGGTTATGATATGGTATTCCGTTCCCTATATGGGAATTTACGCAAAAAACTACGAGCATTTTAAGGATATGCTTCTCGACGGAACAGGCGATAAAAATACCTATTTCTCATTAGACCCCCGCTATAGAGAGGTTCGCGATTTTCTTATTAATATCTACGTTACTGCCGTTAAGGAATGGGATTTAGACGGACTCAAGCTCGACTTTATCGACAGTTTCGTTTTGGCGGGCAAATCTTTACATCCCGACGACAGAAGAGATTTCGAATCTTTGGAAGACGCAATTGATAAACTTATGTGCGACGTTCACGACGCGCTTACCGCCATTAACCCCGATATTCTTCTTGAATTCCGTCAGACCTACGTAGGTCCCTGTATCAGAAAGTACGGCAATATGTTAAGGGTTGGCGACTGTCCCAACGATTCTATTAAAAACCGTACCGGCTCCATAAATTTAAGACTTACTTCGGGCAAAACCGCCGTTCATTCCGATATGCTTTTATGGCATCTTGAAGACCCTGTAGAAAATGCCGCCTTACAGTTCGTAAGCTCTATTTTCACTGTTCCTCAGATTTCTATGAAAATAGAAGAGCTTCCACAGGAACATATTAAAATGCTTAAACATTACCTTTCCTTCTGGAGAGAATGGAAGGATGTACTTATTGACGGAAAACTCACCGCCGATAATCCTGAAATCAGCTACACAGTTGCCGCTTCTACTTTAGGCAATAAATCGGTAATTGTTCCATACTGTAACGTTATAATCAAGGTTAAGACCGATATAGCCGTTATTCTGAACGCGACAGGGCTTGATTTTGTCACCGTTTCGGGAGCAAATGGTAAAAACTACAAGGTGGTCGACTGTATGGGTGAAACACTGTCTGAGGGCAAATTCGACTCAGATATTCAGCAAATCAGTGCTCCTCTTTCTGCCCAGATATTTATTTCTTAATTTAAAAAGCGTTGAAGCAAATCAGATGCTTCAACGCTTTATTTAGTAAGCCTATCTATGTGTGCAAATGAGCCGAAAGTCATCTAAAGCTTTTTTCTTCTATCATCCCAAACTGGCCCTTCACCCACAATAGTAAGGGCGTCGGTTATAACCTCAATTTTCATAAAATCAACTCCTGATTATATGTTACCAAAAGCATTGATTATTGTTAAATAAAAACTGCGTAATCTTCATTACGCAGTTCAGCTTTAATTATTCTTCATCAAGAGTAGCTATAGCAGCTTCTTCCAGCTGTGTATCATAAGAAAGAATGGGTTCAACTGCCTTATTCTTAACCTTACGGTCAAGGTAGTTCTTTGTAATCTTCATAACAAGCGGGAAGAGAACAACTACACCGATAAGGTTGGGTATCATCATAAGACCGTTAAAGGTATCAGAGATATCCCATGCAAGAGAAGAAGAAAGCACTGCGCCAAAGATAACTGTTATAACGTGGATTATTCTGAAAACAAAGGTAGTCTTTGCACCGAAGAGATATTCCCAAGCCTTTGAGCCGTAATGTGACCAGCCAAGAACGGTAGTGAAAGCGAAGAGGAACATAGCAACAGCGATAAATTTCTGTCCGATATTTCCCCAAGAGAATACCTGATTAAATGCGCCGCCAACAAGAGTAGCATCGGTAAGACCTGCAGCTATTTCACCTGTTTCAACGTTAAATGCACCGCCTGCAAGTCCGCCAGAAGTAAGTACAACAAGAGCTGTCATTGTACATACAACCATAGTATCTGCAAATACCTCAAAGATACCCCACATACCCTGTTTAACAGGTTCTTTAATATTGGAGTTTGAGTGTACCATTACAGAAGAACCAAGACCGGCTTCGTTTGAGAATACACCACGCTTAAAGCCGTTGGTCATAGCGATAATTACACCGCCGATACCACCGCCAACAAAAGCTTCAGGACTGAAAGCATTTACAAAAATAGCCTTGAAGGCAGGAATAATAGCCTGATAGTTAATACCGATAATAACAAGGCTTCCTGCAACGAAAAGCACAACCATAAAGGGAACGATTTTCTCAGCAACAGCAGCGATTCTCTTAAGACCGCCAAGGGTAATAAGAGCAGTAAGTGCCATAATTACAACACCGATAATAATGTTGTAAAGGGAAACACCGCCAAATACCTCTATAGCAGAGAGAGCCCTTACATCAAAGGCAGCAGCTACGTTTGCTACGATTTTGTTTACCTGTCCCATACTTCCAATACCAAAGGAAGCCAGCATAGTAAAGATACAGAAAAGAACAGCAAGTACTTTACCTATCCATTTACAGCCCTTCTTGGAGCCAAGGCCGTCGGCAAGATAGTACATTGCTCCTCCTGACCATTCACCCTTAGGATTCTTTCTGCGGAAGTACATACCGAGAACATTTTCGGAATAGTTGGTCATCATACCGAAGAAGGCAGCAACCCACATCCAGAAAACAGCACCTGCGCCACCAATACAGATAGCGGCAGCAACACCTGCAATATTACCTGTACCTACAGTTGCGGCAAGAGCGGTACAAAGAGCCTGGAAGGGAGAAATAGAACCCTTTTCCTTGCTGTGACCGATAACATCCTTGCGGAACATACTGCCGATGGTATTTTTCCACCAATGACCGATATGAGATATCTGGAACACCTTGGTAACTAAGGTCATAAGAAGACCTGTACCGATAAGGAGTACAAGACCGGGGATACCCCAAACGACGCCATTAATTTCGCCGTTTATCTCTGCGATTTTTTCTAACATTTTAATTCCTCCTTAGCTTTCGCTAAATAATAAAAACTGCCTTCACTATTGCAAAGACAGCTCCGGAGCAAAATAACCCATTAAGGCTATTTTGTTTAAGCTCTGTCCTTTTGCCTGAGAGATTTGGGCTTTTGCCCTTTCACCTTCGGCATCCAATTTAATGGACTTCTCCAGAGTGCCATCCGCTTACAGTCTTTTCGGTTTCCCGAGCCTGAGAGTGTTACTCCTTCGGCAGCAGAGCTTTTCCTGTAAGTTTCTCTTGGCTTTTTAAAATTTACCTGTACATTATAATACATAATCATCCCTTTTGCAACAAAAAATTTATAAATTGTTAATATTTGTTAAGTTTAGCGTAAAAAAACAGTTGAAAGCATAGCCGTTTTGTGAGATAATAATACATATTTCAAAAATGAGGTAATAAAAGTGCATACTTTGATGATTCCAAAAGACTATAAACCTCTCCTGACTCTTCGTCAGACCGAGGTTGCTATTAAAAAGGTTAAGGATTTTTTTGAAAGAGACCTTGCTATTGAGCTTGGTCTTATCCGCGTTTCTGCTCCCCTTTTCGTTGATGAAAATAGCGGTATGAACGATACCCTTAACGGTACCGAGCGTCCTGTTGCTTTTGACATAAAGGATACAGGGCATACCATGGAAATTGTTCACTCTCTTGCCAAGTGGAAAAGAGATGCTCTTTCCCGCTATGGCTTTGAACGCGGCGAAGGTCTTTATACCGATATGAACGCTATAAGGCGTGACGAGGACCTTGATAATATTCACTCGGTCTTTGTTGACCAGTGGGACTGGGAAAAGGTTATAGATAAAGCTGACCGCAACATAAACACCCTTAAAGCTAATGTAAAGGCTGTGTATGCCGCACTTAAGCACACCGAAACCTATATTGCCGAGGAATATGATTTTGTTCACCGCTTTTTGCCTGAGAAAATCTTCTTTATCACTACACAGGAGCTTTATGATTTATATCCTACCCTTTCCCCAAAGGAAAGAGAAAAGGCAATTGCTAAGGAGCATGGCGCTGTGTTTATTATGCAAATCGGCGGCTCTCTTAAAAACGGCGAGCTTCACGACGGCAGAGCCCCTGACTATGACGACTGGAGTTTAAACGGCGACATTATCGTTTACTATCCTGTTCTCGATATCGCTCTTGAGCTTTCCTCAATGGGTATAAGAGTTGATGAAGAGGCGCTTCTCCGTCAGCTTGAAATAAGAGGCGCTACCGAGCGTAAAGAGCTTCCCTTCCACAAGGCTCTTCTTGAAGGCAGACTCCCCTACACTATAGGCGGCGGTATCGGTCAGTCGAGAATGTGTATGTTCTTTTTGAGAAAGGCTCATATCGGCGAGGTACAGTCTTCCTTCTGGCCTGAGGATATGATAAAGGAATGTAAAGAAAGCGGAATAGAGCTATTATAATAAAAAACAGACAGCACCGTGAAATTTCACGGTGCTGTCTGTTTAAAAAGGGGATAGGGATGAATAGGGGGCAAATTTAAAATAGCGTAAGCTGTGGACTTATTACATTTTTTGTCACCTTTATCTTGATTTCCACGCAATTTTCGTTTTCGCTCTGCTTGTACTTTACGGGAATTCCCGCACTGCTTACGCTGTCAATCATCTGTTTTATACTGTTTATAAGAAATTTTGTATCCTTTATGGGCGGAAGTCTTTTTTCCTTAGTCTTTACCTTTTCTTCGCTTTTCTTTTGCACTTCTTCGGGAGGAGCAATAATTTTACTAAGCTCTGCCGTAGTCATAGACAGGGCTGAAGCTACATAGGAAATACCGTATTTTTCCTTTAAGGACTCAAGCTCTTTTTCATCAAATTTAACCGCTGACAAACTTTCTGCCGCACGAAAAAGGGTTTCGTCCTCAAAATCGGTAACAATACAGGGTATCTTTTTAAGCCCTGCCATAATAGAAGCCTTTACTCTTCTTTCTCCGCTTATTACTCTATAGCCATATTCCAGCGGAGCAACAGTTACAGGAACAAGCAGTCCGTTATCTCTGATACTCTCGCTAAGCAAAAAAAGCTTATACCTGTCCTCCTCAGCGTTGGTTTTTGAGGGAGGTATTATTTCAGAAGGATTTAAAAAAATTAATTTTGTGCCGTGCATTTTTTCTCCTCCTTGCAACCCTATATTAGCAC
>JBGUVH010000103.1:0-8825 GCA_045134215.1 Acutalibacteraceae bacterium | reverse complement strand
CGCCTATGTGTGACAATGAGCCAAAAGACACCTAAAAACCGCCCTTTAAGGCTGGTTCAAGTTTAAATGCTTTGGGAAGTAATAAGTAAGAAGTAAGAGGTAATAAGTTTTTTGCAAGGCTTTACCTTGCTCTTTTTGTTTTATAGGGGTATAATGGAACAAAGGAAGGCGGTATTGTTATGGCTGATAGTCCGGTTAAAAAATTACTAATTACTTCAATAAATACTGCAAAGAGTAAATTGAACAAATAGTTTAAAATGGTGTAAAGAATGAATTTATAAGAAAATATGCAGTTGCGGTTACCTGAGTTTGTTATAGAACGGATTACAACAGATAGCTTTGAGAAATATGAAGAAATTTTCTATTGCAATAAAGAATATTATATATTGACAGACGGACATGTGGCAACTAAAGAAACTGTCATTAAAACAATTGATTTGATGAAACTGAAGACGGATGGCATTATTTCGGAATGAATTGGCAGCCTGACGGCTATGTTTTTTATTGTGACGGAAAGGAAGTTTCCAGATGTTCGGAGAATATATCTCACGTCCCCCAATTCATTCTTTTGACGACAGAAGTGCAGGTATATCTTTCTTCTAAACCCCAAAAAAAGTTGTTGAACGGTAAAGAAGTAGATTATCCTGTTTATTATATTGAGAACAGTTTTGTTGACGATGCCTTTATCGTTGATTTTGTAAGGATATTCGATAAGATTGGCTGATGAAGTCACAATAACGCTAAAACTACAAGAGTTCAAAGCTATAGTAGTAAAAATCACGATTATATGGTACAGTCAGTTCAATAAACATCTATTTGTCTGCGAGTGTAAAAAGTATATCTGAATTTGTTTAACTTAGCAAAAAATCCCAAGTCACCTTGGGATTTTTTGCTTTACTTTTAATCTTTCCAGATAAAATGATAATTTATTGACTCACCGCCGTCAACAAGTATATTCTGTCCTGTACAGAAGGTGTTTGTAACTGTTAAAAAATATGCCCACTGCGCAATCTCTTCGGGGGTTGCCCATTTTTTAAGAGGTGTTTCCTTCATTATTTGTTCCCAAAGCACAGGGTCATTAATTACACATTCGTTAAGGGGTGTAATAACTCCCCCTGGGTCAAGACTGTTACAGGTAGCACCGTACTTTGCAACACGCATAGCCACATTCTTTGTATAGGATAATATACCGCCCTTACTTGCACAATACTTAGGAAATTCTGCGCCTGTGTGAGCACTTGCAGAGCCAATATTCAGTATAGAATGTATTTTATCCTGAACTCCGTATTTCTCTGTAATATAAATCAGCGCTTTAAGGTTGACATCAATATCATTTTCATTCTGGGTTCCCGCATTGTTGATTAAGATATTAACATCCTTAATATCGGGTAAGTTATCATAGTCGCAAATATCACATTTATAATGAGCATAATTTTTGTGACTGATAGAAGCTTCCTTACGGTCAATTCCAATAACCTGATGTGCTTCATTTAAAAAATGCTGTGCAATAGCCTTTCCTATTCCCTGTGATGTTCCTGTTATTAAAATTTTCATTATATTTTTCCTCCATTCACACAAATCAGATACTCTTGACCAATATTTTGCTTTTTCCATTTATTTACAATAAAATAGCCAATAGGCGAAAAGACTATTTCCATAATCAGTTCTGCTATCGCGCCTGTCAGTGCGCACACCGTACACTGTAGCAAAGTCCAATGAAAGCCGTCCCAGAATATAGGCGCAAAAGCCACAAAAACAATAACTGAGAAAATCAGATTGTCCATAAACTGACCTATGAAGGTTGAAATATATGTCCGTGCGGCAAAAGCCAATTTCCCATCAGGATTTTTACGGAAGGCTTTGCCGATTAGCCAGTTAAGAAAATTATTTATAACAGCCGATAGAAGAAACGCCACAGTGCTTCCAAGCAGAATAAACCAAGTACCGCCCAGTATTTCATTAAGTGCAGTATAATCCTTTGCACCTGACGGTATAATACTTGCTATATAAAATATCATACAGGTAAGCAAATTAATAAGAGAAGCGAGAACCGCAATTTTATTTGATGCCTTCGGGCCGAAATATTTTGTTATAATATCCATACACATAAAGGACAGCCACGAAATCAGAATACCGCCGTCCAGTGCTATAAAGTGTGTTTGAACCAATGTTTTATTAGCAAGAAGATTCATACAAATTACACTTACAACAAACAGCGAAACAACGGTTGAGGGTATACTTCTCATCAGTATTGCGGTTTCTCTGCTCTCCCTTTTAATCCACTCTGAAATTCGGTTGCTCATAAATTCCTCCAAAAGAAAATGGCCTTGCAAAACGCAAAGCCACTGTATCACATTAATATGAATAGTAGTCCTGGTTTTGTTTTACGACAGGATGGTACAAACGAACTGTCGATACTGATATTATATATGATTACATTTAAAAACACAAGCCATTTTTTTAGTTCTGTTCATCAAGGGTAAGAGAAAAACCGTCGATAAATTCACTGAGGAAGATGTCCGCTTCCTTCATATTAAGCTCTTTTACCGATTTTTCTATACTCTTTTTTGCCGCTTTGAATTCTTTATTACCCATTTCGGTTTCTTCTATACATTTTATAAGTGCAGAAATTCTGTCGGCAGCCTTTACTATTTTTCTTGTTTGCTCATCAGGACTGTAAAGGGGCAAAAATTCCTTTCTTAAATCCTCTGGGAGCATAGAGATAAGCTTATCCTCTGCAATTTTTTCAACCCGCTTGTACGCATCTCTGATTTCGGGATTATGATATTTTACAGGAGTAGGCATATCACCTGTAATAATCTCGCTGGTATCGTGAAAGAGTGCTGCGGTAGCGCAAAGCTGAGGGTCGGCATTTCCCCCCAGTCTTTCTTTGTTGATAACGGCAAGAGCATGGGAAATAACAGCAACCTCATAGGAATGCTCTGTCAGTGTTTCTCTTCGTGTATTGCGCATAAGTCCCCAACGGTAAATATTCTTCATTCGGGAAAGTACGGCATAATAATTACTTTTCATTCATATTTCTACCTTTATTTTAGTTTAGCATTGAATATTATAACAGAGTTTGTTATAATATTCAATAGAAACAAAACTAAGGAGTTTTTAGAAATGGTTTTTTCTTATGAGAAGAAAAATTCTTTGAGAAAACAAAAGGAACGAGGACTCGCTACCTTCCTTCTCGCCCTTGCTGTTGCCACCGCTTTTTTTATTCCTTTTATCATTTTCGGTAAAGGGTATTTTATATTTTACGGAGATTTCAATGTTCAACAAATCCCCTTTTATCAGATGTGCCATGAGGCTATCAGAAACGGCGAATTCGGTTGGAGTTGGCTTACTGATTTAGGTTCTAACTTTATTGGTTCATATAGTTTTTATTTACTTGGAAGTCCTTTTTTCTGGCTTACTCTTCCCTTTCCCAACTATTTAGTCCCCTATCTTATGGGACCGCTTCTTATACTTAAATTCGCCTGCGCCGCCCTTACGGCATACCTTTATATACGCCGTTTCACAAGAACTCCCTTCGCGGCTCAGACAGGCGCATTATTATATGCTTTTTCGGGCTTTTCTATTTACAATATATTCTTTAATCATTTCCATGAAGCGATTATCCTTTTGCCTCTTTTGCTTCTTTCCTTCGAGCTTCTTATTACCGAAAACCGTCGGGGAGTTTTTGCTCTTACTGTAGCTCTTTGCGCCGTATCCAACTATTTCTTCTTTTTCGGTATGGTGGTGTTTACCCTTATATACTTTATAGTACGACTTGTATCAGGTGCGGTAAAATTTAGATTTTCACGCTTCCTCATCATTATAGCCGAAGCCTTAATGGGTGTGCTTCTTGCTGCATTTTTACTGCTTCCCTCTATTGCTATGATACTGGGAAACACAAGAATCAGCGAATTTCTCATAGGCTGGTCAGGTATTCTATACGGAAAAGAACAGATATATCTTAATATAATCGAATGCTTCTTCTTCCCTCCCGACCTTCCTGCGCGACCTGTTTTCTTCCCAGGCGCCAATGTAAAATGGTCTTCCCTTGGCGGATGGCTTCCCCTTTTCAGTATGACCGCCGTTATAGGCTTTTGTTCTTCCAGAAAAAAGCACTGGCTTAAAAGAATAATCTGTGTCTGTGCCTTTATGTCTATGGTACCCGTTTTAAACAGCGCTTTTTACGCCTTCAACACCTCATATTACGCAAGATGGTTTTATATGCCTATTCTTATGATGGCTCTTGCCACCGCCGTTACAATAGAGGAAACGGATATAAACTGGAGGCTTGGCTTTAACTGGACTGCGGTTATAACCTCAGCTATTGCTCTGGTGGTAGGTCTTTTCCCACAAAAGAAAGACGGCGAAATTGTGCTTGGACTTTATACCGATGCAGGTGAAAGCACAAAATATCTTTACCGCCTTATTATTGCCGTTGCCTTTGCTGTCCTTTCCCTTATTCTCTGCCGCTTCCTTATCACACTCAGAGATAAAAGTAAAATTGTTTTCAGAAGAGCTACTATTGCATTTTTGTGTCTTATTACTGTTGCCTACAGCTCTGTATTTATTTTTCAGGGCTCAACCCATTCCTACGACCAGCAAACCGTAATGATTGACTCTCTTATAGAGGGCAAGGTTTCTCTTCCCGAGGACGATAACTACCGCATAGATACCTATTCCTGCGTTGATAACACAGGTATGTATCTTGGATATCCTACAATAAACGCATTTCATTCGGTTGTTTCGCCGCCAATAATGGAATACTATGAGTTTATCGGAGTTACCCGCGATGTAGGGAGCCGCCCCGATAAAAAATACCATTCAATAAGAAATCTATTGTCAGTTAAATATCTCCTTAACAGAGAAAGCGGTGACAGCTTTATACTTGAGGGCGGAAAAACAGAGATGCCCGGATACAAATATATTAATACCGATGGCGGCTATTATATATATGAAAATGAAAACTTTATTCCTTACGGCTTTTCCTATGATTACTATATAACAAGAAGTGAGTGCGAGGAGAAATACAGCGACATTGCAAGAGCCGATGTTATGCTCAAAGCTATAGTTCTTGAAGATAGTGATGTAGAAAAGTACAGTCTTAATATGCAATCCTACACTGAGCATATAGAAAGCCTCAATACAGAAGAAATTGAGCTGTTAACAGAAACAGACGGCGAAAATGCTACAGAAGAAGATAGTTCTGAAGAAGAAACACCCTCTTCAGAAACTCAAAGCAGTACAGAAGAGGTAGAAAAAGACACCCTTTCTCCCCTGATGGACGAAGAAACACTGGCTGCTGATTCCTCAAGATTAAAAGAAACCTCTGCAATAAGCTTCAACCGCGATGCAAACGGCTTTTCTGCCACAGTAAGCAGAAAAGAGGAAGCTCTTGTATTCTTCTCTGTGCCTTATGACCAAGGCTTTACCGCAACGGTAAACGGAGAAAAGGCTGAAATAATTAAGGCCAATATTGGCTTTATGGCTGTAGCGGTTCCAAAGGGTGTTTCGGACATTCGCTTTGACTATACCACTCCGCTTTTGAAGGAAGGCATATTTGTTTCCATTTTATCTCTTCTTATATATATTATTTACCTTATAATTTCGTTGGCTGTAAAGAAGGGTAAGGATGGTAATGAGGTTTATCCAGAGGGAGAACAGCTTCTTGACCGCTGGTATAAAGAGGACTTCAAAGAGGAATATGATGTTATAAATAATATAAAGGAGTCCTCAATTCTTGACGATATACCAATGATAAGAGATGTGTATATACCACCTGATTCGGTGAAATATGACAGCTTTAATATTGATATGTCGGCTTTTGAAGAAAATATTGACAACAGCGATGAGGAGTAGTATAATACTACTTGAAAATAAAAAAGGGGAGCTTGATTGACTCAGGCTGAGAGGAAACCGTTCTGTTTCGACCCATAACCTGATGCGGATAATGCCGACGTAGGAGAATACGCCTTAAGATTGTGCCCCGCATTTAATATATGCGGGGTGTTTTTATTTTCAAAAATAAAAAAAGAAAGAATGGTTTAAAATGAAAATCAACATCAAAAAACTTGCTGTATCTGCAGTACTCGTTGCCCTTTCCACCGTACTGAGCCTTGTTAAAATTTATGAGCTTCCTCTTGGCGGCGCCATAACCCTTTTATCAATGCTTCCCGTTTGTCTCATATCAATAATGTACGGCGTAAAGTATGCTATACTCCCCTCTTTCCTTTATGCATCTATACAGCTTTTTATGTCACTGGGTGAGGTGCTGAGCTGGGGACTTACTCCCACAGTGCTTATCGGCACAATTCTTCTCGACTACCTTCTGGCGCACGGCTGTATGTTTGTGGCAGGACTCTGGCGGGGCAAAGGCTTTTTCGGTATAACGCTTGGTATAAGCCTTGCGCTTGTTTGCCGTTTTGCCTTCCATTTTCTATCGGGAATAGTGCTTTTTAAAAGCTTCGATGTTTTCAATAATCCTTACCTTTATTCCTTAGTATATAACGGAAGCTATATGCTGCCCGAAATAATAATAACTATTATCGGCGCATTTATTCTTTTTAAAAGCAACGCTATCAAAAAGCTTGTAACTCTGAGCAAATAATCACAAAAAATCTCCCTGTGTACGTCGGCGCAGGGAGTTTTTTTCCTTTGGTGATAATTTTTTGTTGACTTTTTTGCCTGTTTCGTCTATAATCTTAGAGTGATAGGCTATGGTTATATTAGCCGTATGATGTTTTGTATTTCCAAGTAAGGAGGGAACCGTAAATGAAAAGAACTTATCAGCCTAAGAAGCTTCATCGTAAAAAGGAGCACGGCTTTTTAAAGAGAATGGCAACTGCCAACGGCCGTAAGGTACTTGCCCGCCGCAGAGCAAAGGGCAGAAAGCAGCTCACTTACTAAAGGCCACATAATGTGGCTTTTTGTATTTGGGGAAGATATAAAAATGACATTTGAGACACTTAAACTTAATAAAGAATTCCGCCGACTTTACGGAAGAGGTAAATGTCAGGTTTCTCCCTTTGTTGTAACCTACTCTGCAAGAAACAAAAGCGGAAAAACCCGTATAGGCATTACTACGGGTAAAAAAATAGGTAATGCTGTTTGTAGAAATCGCGCAAAACGGCTTATCGTCGCCGCTTTGCACGAAAATCTGGCACATATAAAGCCAGGATATGATTTTGTTTTTGTTGCCCGCACACGAATTTTATCGGTGAAAAGCACTGTTATTGCCGATACCTTCAAAAACCAGTTTATAGAAGCGGGAATTTGGAACGATATTAATGAAGAAAATTCTGATTAAAGTAGTACGTTTTTATCAAAAACATTTGTCCAGACTAAAAGGGGCCTCCTGTTGCCGTTTTTATCCCACCTGCTCTGCTTATGCAATCGAAGCGTTACAGGTTCACGGCGCACTTAAGGGCTCCGCTCTTTCTGTTTGGAGGATACTGCGCTGTAATCCCTTTTGTAAGGGCGGCGTAGACCCTGTTCCTCCACCCAAAAGAACTATTATAGGACGAAAAAAATAATCCAATATGGATTTACAAGTATTTTAACAACGCCACAGCAAAAATTTTAAATTTATATGCTTTGGATATCGGATGGTGCATAAATATGTTTAACTCAATTTTTGGTTTTCTTAACACCTGGATATTTGCGCCTATTTTAAGACTCTTTATGGAGCTTACAAACGGCAGCTATGCCTGGTCAATTTTTCTTTTTACACTTGCAATAAACATTATTCTTATTCCTCTGAGCGTTAAAAGTCAGAAGGCTTCAATAAGTCAGCTTAAAATGAAGCCGAAGCTTGATGAACTCAAGAAGAAATATGGTGACGATAAGCAGAAATATAACGAAGCTATGCAGAAGCTTTATCAGGAAGGTAATATTTCTATGGGCGGCGGCTGTCTTCCTATGATTGTCCGTCTTCTCCTTGTTATGAGCGTATTTTACCTTGTTACAAGTCCCCTTACCTACATTGCCAAGGTTCCTGCTGCAGATGTTGAGGCAGCCATTACTGCCCTCGGCGATACTGCCAGAGCCAGTTATAAACAGCTTGCCGTAATTGAACAGGCTACATCAGGAAATGCAGCCTTTGCTAATATTAAGGAAGCTATAGCAGGTATTGACTTTGATTTCTTCGGTCTTGACCTTACCTTAAAGCCTCAGTTCAGCCTTAATTTCTCAAAGGTAACAGGCGCACAGGTAAAACTCTGGATAATCCCCTTCCTTTCCTTTGCAGCCGCTATGTTCTCCAGTGTACTTTCTATGGCACATCAGAAGCGCACCAATCCTGATGCACCCAGTATGGCAGGAATGATGCTCACTATGCCTATTATGTCACTTGTTATTTCCTTTAGTGCTCCTGCAGGTCTTGGATTTTATTGGGCTTGCTCCAGCTTCATCGGCGCATTCATTCAGATTTTTGTTCAGGAATGCTTCGGTCCGAGAAAGGCTATTGCCAATGAACAGGCAAAGCTTATAACCAAAAAAGCTGCTGAGGAAAAGAATTTTTTAAACGGTAAATAATACAAGGAGGTCCTTTATTGTGATTAAAGAAGCTATCGGCATTGCCGAAACTATAGAAGAAGCAAAAGAAGCCGCTATTAACGAGCTTAATGCTTCACTTGACGACGAAGTTATGTTTGACATCATTGATATGCCTAAAAAGAAGGTTTTAGGCCTTTTCGGTGGTAACCCTGCTAAAGTAAAAGCATATATAGAAATTGACGACCCTGCTCGCAAAAAGAATACTAAAAAACCTGCAAGGGCAAAAAATGAAAAGGTACGCTCTGAAAAGAAGCCTGCAAAACAGCCTAAAG
>JBGUVH010000102.1:0-13318 GCA_045134215.1 Acutalibacteraceae bacterium | reverse complement strand
CCTTAATGCAAGAACGCTTGGTGAAATAAGGGGCAAGGAGGAATTTGAAAAAATCCTTTCTACTATAGAAAATGAGCTTGGAAGTGACAGGCTTAAAAGCTTTCATTCCCATTTTTCAAAGATAGAATATACCTCGGGTGGCGAAAAACGGCATTTAACCTTTGAGGACACTGTGTACGGGCCTGATTATGAGCCTTTAATGGAGCTTGTTTATAAAAAGAATTTATCCCCCATTTTTGTCTGTGAGTCGGCAGGAACTCAGGCAGAGGACGCTCTTTCTATGAAAAAATATTATAACTCGTTAGGAAGTAACAATGCTTAATCTTGATAAATTTATAGGAAACGACACAGCGGTGCTGATTTGCACCGAAACAAACAGAAGATATTTAAGCTCGGTGAAATCCTCCCTTGGTTATCTGCTTATTTGTGAGCTTGGCAGCTTTTTTTTTGTGGACGGCAGATACTATGAAGCGGCAGTAGGAACGGCAAACAGCGATATAAAGGTTGTGCTGTTAACCCGTCTTTCAAAACAGCTTGGTGACCTTCTTAAACGCTTTAAAATAAAGACTCTTTATACCGAAACCGAAATTACGGTAGGCTTTCTTTCAAGTATTAAAAATGTGCTTCACTGTGACATACTACCAAATGAGGAGCTAAGCCGCTATCTTTTAATAAGCAGAAGCGTTAAGGAAAGAAGAGAAATAGATAATATTATCTCGGCTCAGCGTATTGCCGAAAGGGCATATCTTAATGTCCTTGATATTATAAAAGCGGGCATAAGTGAGCGAGATATTGCCTTGGAGCTTGACTATCAGATGCAGAAAATGGGCAGTGAGGGAATATCCTTTGAAACTATAGCTGTGTCAGGGGAGAACTCGGCTCTGCCTCACGGTGTGCCTACTGATAAGCTTCTTAGAAACGGTGACTTTTTAACCCTTGATTTCGGAGCTGTGGTTAACGGCTATCACAGTGATATGACAAGAACCGTAGCTATTGGAAAAGCAACTGATGAAATGCAGGAAATATATAATCTTGTCTTATTAGCACAGGAAGCGGCTATAGAAAAAATAGCAGTAGGTGTGGACTGTAAAAGCGTAGACGCTGCAGCAAGGGATATAATAACCCATAAGGGATATGCAGGAAACTTTAATCATAGCACCGGTCACGGTGTGGGACTTGACATTCACGAATACCCCACTTTAAGTCAGAGAAACAACGAAGCACTCCTTGAAAATCAGGTTGTAACCGTTGAACCTGGGGTGTATTTGCCCAATAAATTCGGTGTAAGAATAGAAGATATGATAGTTGTGGGAAGAAATATCAACGAAAACTTGACAAAATGCGAAAAAAAGCTTATAATTCTTTAGAAGATTAATAACAATATATATTTGGAGGAAAAATATTATGGTATCAGCAGGCGATTTCAGAAACGGCGTAACCTTTGAAGAGGACGGTAACGTGCTTCAGGTTGTTGAGTTCCAGCATGTAAAACCAGGTAAGGGCGCTGCTTTCGTAAGAACCAAAACCAAGAATGTAATTACAGGAGCTATCATTGAAAAGAGCTATAACCCCAGTGCTAAGTTCCCCACCGCTTTTGTAGAGCGTAAGGATATGGAATATTCCTATAATGATGGCGGTCTTTACTACTTTATGGACCCTGAGTCCTTTGAGCTTATCCCCATTAACGAGTCTGAGCTTGGTGACGGCTTTAAGTTCGTTAAGGAAAGTATGGTATGCAAAATCCTTTCTTATAAAGGAAAGGTATTCGGTATGGAGCCTCCCACCTTCGTTGAGCTTCAGGTAACCGAAACTGAGCCTGGCTTTAAGGGTGATACAGCTACCAACGCTACAAAGCCTGCTACTCTTGAAACAGGCGCTGAAATTCGTGTACCTCTCTTTATTAACGAGGGAGATATGATTCGTATTGACACCCGTACCGGTGAATATATGGAAAGAGCGTAAGAGGTAATTAAATATGATGACTATTGCTGAAAAAGCTGCTTATATTAAAGGTCTTTGTGAAGGTCTTAGTATTGATGACTCTACCAAAGAGGGTAAGGTTCTTGCTGCTATAGTTGACCTTCTCGGTGATATTGCTGTTGACCTTGAGGATACAGAGGATGCCTGTGCTGAACTTGCTGAGCAGATTAATGCTGTTGACGAGGATTTAGCAGAGCTTGAAGACTTCATCTATGAAGAATATGATGAAACTGATGACGAGTGTGAGGGCTGCTGTGGCTGTGACGAGGATGAGGACGATGAGCTTTATGAGGTTGAGTGTCCCAACTGTCACGATGTTATCTATATTGATGACAAAATGCTTGAGGATGAGGGTATGACCTGTCCTAACTGTGGAACTAATCTTGAGTTCGATTTAGAAGAGGACTGTGAAGAAGAATAATTTCAGAAAGCACCTTCGGGTGCTTTTTCTTTAGAGGTATAATATGCCAGAAGTAAAATTTGCTATTGACTACAGTATTGTTGAGGAAGAAAACAGGGGGGTCCCTGTTATAATTGTTGCAGCAGGCTCCTCCTCCCGAATGGGCGGGGTAAACAAGATGTTTTCTCTGCTTTGCGGTATTCCTGTTGTTGCCAGAACAATGCTCGTCTTTGAGAGAAGCCCTTTTATAAGTGAAATTATTGTTGTGACAAAAGAGGAAAATATTGCCGATATACAGCATTTAGGGAACAATTATATGATAAATAAGCTGTCAAATGTAGTAAAGGGCGGCAGTGACCGTCTTTCCTCTGTGCTTTGCGGACTTGAATGTATAAAGGAGGCAAGGGGTGTCCTTGTTCACGACGGTGCAAGACCCTTTGTAAGTGAAGCTCTTATTGAGAAAATGGCAAAGGCATCACTGACTGATAACTGTGCCGTATGCGGTATAAGGGTTAAGGATACCATAAAAACAGAAGACGAGGGCAAGGTGACTACTGCTGACAGAAATAAGCTTTATGCAGTACAAACCCCTCAGGCACTGAATTTCGGTATCTATAAAAGACTGCTGACTGAGTGCAAGGACAGGTCAGTGTTTACTGATGATGCTTCTGTTATGGAGGCGGCTGGGTATAATACGGTAATTATTGAGGGTGAGGAGAGTAATTTTAAAATAACTACTCCCTTCGACCTTAAACTTGCACAGTTTATTTTAACGGAGGGTGAAAAATGCGAATAGGTCACGGATATGATGTTCACAGATTTACTCCTGACAGACCTCTTTATTTAGGGGGAGTTAATATCCCTTATGAGAAAGGGCTGCTCGGTCACTCTGATGCCGATGTTCTGCTTCACGCTATTTGTGATGCACTACTCGGTGCCGCTGCTCTTGGCGATATAGGTCATTTATTCCCTGATAATGACGATAAATATAAAGGTATAGACAGTAAGCTTCTGCTTAAAGAAGTGGGCTGTGTCCTTAATGAAAAGGGTTATAAAATCGTTAATATAGATGCAACCGTTATTGCTCAGAAGCCAAAGCTTGCTCCCTATATTACGGAAATGAGAAAAACAGTCGCTTCAATTCTTCTTATAGATGAAGAACAGGTAAGTATTAAGGCTACCACTGAGGAGGGACTGGGCTTTACAGGAGAGCTTAAGGGTATTTCTGCCCACTGTGTCTGTCTTATTGATTAATAAATTTTCCTTTTCCTCCATACAATAGCTATGGGTGGAATAATGAAGATATATTGTACGTTTACAAAAAGCTACGCTTTAATGCTCTGTGTTACACTGCTTATTTGCTTTTCCTTTCTCGGCTCAGTGTCGGTTGAGGGTGGGGCTATAAGCCTTGAAAATGAAGAGGAGAGAAGCTCCTTTATTTCCTCTTGTGGTTTTTTTGAGCCTGTTTCTCAGGAAAGTAAAGGCATTGTCATTCCTGTAGAGTTTTCAAAGGAGCTTGAAAACTACAGCAGTAAGATGCAAAAGGGCGGGTATAGTATTTCTCGGTATAGGGGAAGGGAAGCTATGCTTTATACATATTATTTTTCGGACAGCATTGTTCATTTGTTATGCCTTGAAGACGAGCTTTTGTGCGCAGATTATTTTAGTATATCGGATAATGAAATTTATCCGCTGAAAGTGAGAAAAAATGGGTAAAATAAGACTTGATAAATACATTTCCAATCAGACTCTTTATAGCAGAAGTGAGATAAGGAAAATGATATTTAAGGGACAGTGCTGTGTAAACGAAGCTGTTGTATGTCAGCCTGATTTTAAGGTTTGTGAGGATGACAGAGTATGCCTTGACGGACAGACTGTTCATTATCAGAAATATGTTTATATTGTTATGAATAAGCCCAAGGGTGTGCTTTCGGCAACTGAGGATAAAAGCTGTAAAACTGTGGTTGACCTGTTGCCAGAAAAATACAGTAAAAGAAACCTTTTTCCTGCAGGCAGACTGGATAAGGACTCTACAGGTATGGTGCTTATCACTGATGACGGTGATTTTGCTCACAGAATAACAAGCCCGAAGCATCACATAGAAAAATCCTATATTGTAGAGCTTGATGCTCCTGTTAATGATGAAATAACCGAAGGCTTTAAAAATGGTGTGACACTTGCTGACGGAAGTGTTTGCAAGCCTGCTTTTTGTGAAAGACTCAGTGAGAGTAAGGCAAGGGTTATTCTGACACAGGGAAAATATCATCAGATAAAAAGAATGTTCGGTGTTTACGGCATAGGAGTTAACGCTCTGCACAGGGAAAGAATGGGAAAATTCACCCTGCCGAAAGAGCTTGATTTCGGGGATTTTATTGAAATAAAGCCTGAAAATCTTTAGAAAAATTAACTGTTTGTTAATTTCTTATGCAATATAGCCAAAATACCTTTGTGAAGATTTTCTATTTTAACTATAGTAATTTTTAAATAGGTTTGGTATAATAATTTAACAATAAAATGTTTACATTTTTTAGGAGGTCTCAAATAATGGCAAGCTTATCACTTCGCAACGTTTACAAAAAATACCCCGGTGGTGTAGTGGCTGTTTCTGACTTCAACCTTGAAATTAAGGACAAGGAATTTATCATTCTCGTTGGTCCTTCTGGTTGCGGTAAGTCTACTACTCTTCGAATGGTTGCAGGTCTTGAAGAAATTTCTGACGGTGAAGTATATATCGGTGACCGTTTAGTAAATGACGTTGCTCCTAAAGATCGTGATATTGCGATGGTTTTCCAGAACTACGCTCTTTATCCTCATATGTCTGTTTTTGATAATATGGCATTCGGTCTTAAACTTCGTAAAACATCCAAGGACGAGATTCGTCGTCGTGTTGAAGAGGCTGCTCGTATCCTTGATATTGAACATCTTCTTGAAAGAAAGCCGAAGGCTCTCTCCGGCGGTCAGCGTCAGCGTGTTGCTTTAGGTCGTGCAATTGTTCGTGAGCCTAAGGTATTCCTTCTTGACGAACCTCTTTCCAACCTTGATGCTAAGCTTCGTGCACAGATGCGTACCGAAATTTCCAAGCTTCATCAGAGACTGGGTACAACCTTTATCTACGTTACCCATGACCAGACCGAAGCTATGACAATGGGTACCAGAATCGTTGTTATGAAGAGCGGTTTCATTCAGCAGGTTGATACTCCTCAGAACCTTTATCTCTATCCTTGCAACCTCTTCGTTGCAGGCTTTATCGGTTCTCCTCAGATGAACTTTATTGACAGTAAGCTCCTTAAGGAAAATGACAAATACTTTGTTGAGTTCGGTAGTGAAGATACCAAGACTCGTGCAGGTGTTAAGTTCAAGATTCCGCTGCCTGATAGCAAGAATAAGGATAACTGCCTTGACGCTTATGTTGGCAAGGAGGTTATTATGGGTATCCGTCCTGAAAACGTTCACAACGAGGAAGACCTTCTCGAGACCTATTCTGACGGTATCGTAGAGGCTAAGGTTGAGGTAACCGAGCTTATGGGTGCAGAAACCTATCTTTATATGGACTGTGAAACCCATGCAATTAATGCCCGTGTTGCTCCTACCAACACTGCCCGTCCTGGTGATATTATCAAAATCGCTATCGAGCCTGAGAAGATTCACCTCTTCGATAAGGAAACCGAGAAGACAATCACCAACTAAATTTTATACAGAAAAAGAGCCTTTTGGCTCTTTTTTCTTTTTTGTATTACTGCAAGTTCTGACGGTTTTTGCGATTTTGTAATAATTTTGTAACTTTTTTAAAATTAACTCTTGAATTATTACCCGTTTTTGTGTAAAATGGTAATGTGAATAATTATTTTTTTCAGAAGGGGATGTTCAATGTGTCAAACCGTTTATTTCAAGGTGTAATCCATCAGATGAAGGATTCTATTGATAAGACCTTTGGTGTGCTTGACGAAAATAATATAATCATTGCCTGCAGTGAGCTTGGTAAAATCGGTGAAGCTATCAATGTTTCGGCAGAGCATGGTGTGGGTAACGATATAGCAAAGGCTCAGGGCTATACCTTTAAGTCCATTAACCCCAATCAGAATAATGACTATATTGTATTTGTAGAAGGTGACGATATACTGGCAGAAAAATACTGCTCTGTTATCTCGGTTGCTTTTATGAACATTAAGTTTTATTATGATGAAAAATATGACAGAGGTAATTTTATTAAGAATATTATTCTTGATAACATTCTCCCAGGGGATATTTATTTAAAGGCAAGAGAGCTTTACTTTAATTCTGATGTTATGCGTACCGTTATTTTAATCAGAGTAAATGACCCAGGGGATGTTTCTGTTTATGATGTTATTCAGAATCTTTTCCCTGATAAGTCAAAGGATTTTGTTGTTAATATCAATGAAACCGACATTGCTCTTGTTAAGGAAACAAAGCCCGGTATTGAGTCAAGGGATATTGAAAAACTTGCTACCACTATTGCCGATACCCTTACAGGTGAGTTCTATGCTCATGCAAATATTGGTGTTGGCACAACCGTTGATAACCTTAAGGACCTTGCCCGTTCCTTTAAGGAAGCTCAGGCTGCTCTTGAGGTAGGAAAGGTATTTGATACCGACAAGACCATTGTTTGCTATAACAGTCTTGGTATTGCCCGTCTTATCTATCAGCTTCCTACAACTCTTTGTGAATCCTTCTTAAAGGAAGTGTTCAAGCGTGGCTCTATTGAAAGTCTTGATCAGGAAACTCTCTTTACAATTCAGAAATTTTTTGAGAATAATCTTAATGTTTCCGAAACCTCAAGAAAGCTTTTTGTTCACCGTAATACTCTTGTTTACCGTCTTGAAAAAATCAAGAAGATTACAGGACTTGACCTGAGAGAATTCGACCATGCTATTATTTTCAAAATAGCACTTATGGTAAATAAATATCTTAAATCTAACCCTATAAAGTATTAATATCAGAAAGTTGGTAAATTTATGTCAGAGATTCAGTCGGGTTTTGGTGTAACTAAACCTGCTATTGAATTTAAGGGTGTTTCAAAAGTATATCAGACAGGTACTCATGCACTGAGTGACGTTAATATAACCATAAACAGCGGCGAATTTGTGTTTGTGGTTGGCTCCTCGGGTGCAGGAAAGAGTACCTTTATGAAGCTTATTATGCGTGAGGAGAAATCCAATACAGGTATTATTAATGTAAACGGCTTCAATCTTAATAAAATCCGTCATAGTCAGGTTCCCTTGCTTAGAAGAACAATGGGTATAGTGTTTCAGGATTTCCGACTTATTCCCAATATGACGGTGTTTGAAAACGTTGCTTTTGCAATGCATGTTACAGGTGCTCAGAGCAGGGAAATAAGAATTCAGGTGTCAAAGGCGCTTTCTCTTGTGGGACTTGGTGATAAGGCTCGTTCTATGCCTAATCAGCTTTCAGGCGGTGAGCAGCAGCGTGTTGGTCTTGCCCGTGCTCTTGTTAATAATCCTGAGATTATTATTGCGGACGAGCCTACAGGTAATGTTGACCCCAATATGTCCTATGAAATAGTTACTCTCCTTACTGAGATTAACAAAAGAGGCACAACTATTATAATGGTAACCCATGACCATAATCTTGTTCGTGATTTCGGTCACAGAGTTATTATGCTTGATAAGGGAAGAATTGTTGCCGACAATGCGGGAGGTAAGATAAATGAAGCTGAGTAGTGTTAGATATCTTACCAAGGAAGGCTTTAAGAATGTATGGGTAAACCGCCTTATGACAATTTCGTCAATAGGTGTGCTTGTTGCCTGTATGGTGCTTATCGGTCTTGCTGTTCTCCTTTCTATGAATGTTACTAAAATTATCGGTAACCTTGAACAGCAGAATGTTGTTATGGTGTTCTTTGATGACTATAACGCTGCCCGTTATGACCTGAATGAAAGAAAGGCTCCTGAGGGAGCAGAGCTTGACGAAAACGGCTTATGTGATGAAATGTACCTTATTCATAACACTGATGAAGCAAAGGCTGTTTGTGAGGAAATAAAAGGTATTTCCAATATTGCTGATGTTCAGTATGTTTCCAAGGAAGAGGCTCTTGAAATCACAAAGAAGAATATGAATCAGAATGCTGATGCCGCTATGGAAACACTTGAAGGGGAGGAGAACCCTCTTTCCGACGGTGCCAGAGTGACTATGATTGACCTTGAGTATTTTGATGAAACTCTACAGAAAATCAAAAATGTCAAGGGTGTAAATGCCGTTCAGGCTCAGAACGATTTGGCAGAAACAATAACCTCTATAAAGAACGGTATTTTTATTGCAGGTATTGCAATAATTTCTATTCTTCTTGTAATTTCTCTTGTAATTGTATCAAATACAATTCGTGTGACTATGTATAACCGTAAGCTTGAAATAAGCATTATGAAGGCTGTAGGTGCAACAGACGGCTTTATACGCTTCCCCTTTATTGTTGAGGGTATTGCAATAGGTCTTATTTCTGCTGTAATTTCCGAAGGTCTGCTTTACTGCTGCTATAGGGTAGCTGCCGAAGCAATTCTTTCAAATGCAGGTTCCTTTGAGCTTATATCCTATTCCTCACAGGCGTTTGTGCTGCTTGGTATTTTTGTAGCAATAGGCGTACTTGCAGGCACTGTGGGAAGTCTTATTATGATAAGTAAATATCTTAAACGAGAAGGCAGTGAATTTGCCGCTTTTTAAGGAGTTTTTATGAAATTTAAAGTTATTAAAATTATTGCAGTAATTTGCTGTGTTGTGCTTTTCAGTACAGCAGTAGTAATGCCCGAACCGATTTCGGTAAATGCTGCAGGCAGTACAGCACAGGAAAAATATAATCAGGCTAAAAAAGACCTGAATGACGCTAAGGAGAAAAAGGCAAGTCAGGATAAAATAAAGAAGGCACTCGACGATAAAATTGCCGCTATACAGGCGCTTATTAACGAATGCAACAGCAAGATAGCAGGACTTAACAGCAAGATATCTGCTAAACAGGCAGAGATAGATAAGAAAAATGCTGAAATGGAAGCTGATAAGGAACAGTTCAGAAAGCGTATACGCGCTATTTATATGAGCGGTACTCAGAGTAATATTCAAATTCTTCTGGGTGCTGAAAACTTTTCTGAATTTCTTATTCTTGCTGAAATGACCTCAAATCTTTCTGCAAGAGATACTGAGCTTATTAATAAAATTAATGAAGCTGTTGCTGTAATAAAGTCTGAACAGGCTGAAATTCAGATTTTAGTTGATGAACAAGCAGAGGTTAAGAAAGAGCTTACTGTTCAGAAAAAAGAGCTGGATAGTGACGTTAGAGAAGTTAATGCTATTATAAATGGTTTAAAGAGCGATATTGCTGCTGCAGAGAAAATCATGAAAGAAACTGCAAAGGAAATTAACCAAGGCAGTTCAGGTAATAAAAATATCTCCTTCAGCGGTGGTTTTACCTGGCCGGTAGCTGGGCATTATTATATTTCTACCACCTTTAACGAAAACGACAGTATTCATAGAGGAGAGCATGACGGTATCGATATCGCAGGCGGCGGTATAAGCGGTAAGCCTATTCGTGCTGCAACTGACGGTACAGTTTATAAAGTAGTTAACGTATGTCCTCATAACTATCGTAAAACAAAATCCTGTGGCTGTGGCGGCGGTTACGGAAACTATGTTGCTATTGACCATGGTAAAAACACTTCAAACGGTAAAACCTATAAAACCCTTTATGCTCATATGTCCAGTGTTGCCGTTAGCAACGGTCAATATGTTAAAAAGGGACAGGTTATCGGATATGTTGGCTCTACCGGCTGGTCCACAGGCCCCCATCTCCATTATGAGATTATAGAAAACGGCGAACCAGAGGATCCGTTAAGTTTCTCTTTTGATAAGTAGATATGAATAACTGTACAAAAAAACACCCGAAGAGTAATCTGCTGTTTCGGGTGCTCTTTTCATTAACCACTGTTTCTATAATGTATTTAATCTTCCATTTATCTGACCAGAGTGCTTCTCAGTCAAGTGCTGTCAGCGGAGGCTTTATAGAAAAAATACTTACGCTTTTACCTTTTCTTAAAAAGGGTGAGGAAATAAGCATAGTTGTAGAGTCTTTACAGCATATTGTTCGAAGCCTTGCACATTTAACTATATTCTTTGCTCTTGGAAGCTCTGTTTCTGCTTTTATTTGTACTTACGAAGTGGGTGCCTTTGTCAGATTTCTTATCAGTCAGATTTTTTGCATTTGTTATGCTGTGGCTGACGAGTACCATCAGATATATGTACCCGGAAGAAGCTTTCAGCTAAGTGATATACTTGTTGATGTTTTAGGCAGTGCATTGGGAATTGTTTTGGTATTGCTTATTGCATTTATTGTAAATAAACTTACGAACAGGAGAAAATCAATGAGAAAGAAACAGCTTATTAAACAGTTAGAGCTTATGACTCAAAAGCTTCTTGAGGCTGACAAAATTATAGCTGAGCTTAAAGACAGCCTTGCCGACAGGGAAAACGATATTGCAGTACTTAGTGAAAAGCTGTTAAAGGCTCAGGAACAAAAGTGCGAAAACCTTGATGAAATCAAGCCAACAGAAGCCTCACAAAGCTTGATTGAAATGGATACTGCTGAACAGGAAAGCTTCTCTGAAGAGCAAAATTACAGTAATTTTGATTTTGTGAATACAGAATCGGATGAGCAAGGCTCAGATATTAAAGAATATACTGTAAACATAATAGGCAAAATCATTTCCGAAACAGTAAAGGTTAACTGTGTACTTGCTGGAGGACAGGGTGAAAACCGTCAGGAGCTTATAAATCTTGTCCTTGGAAGAAGTGAGGTTGCAAAGGAAGAAATTTCCACTCTTATGCATAGTGGACTGAGTGATGAGGAGATAAAAACCTTATCTGATAAACAGTTAACCGATACCTTAGAATATTTCAAAAATATTTTAAATCAAATTTAAAAAAATGAGTTTAGTTTTCAGACATCTGGCAATAATTCTATTAAGAATTGTTGGAGGTGTCTGTTATTTTTAACTGTAAGGTCACGCTTTGCGGTATTGATACTTCAAAGCTTACTGTACTGAAGGAAAAAGAAAAGGAAGAGCTTTTAAAAAAATTTAAAGCAGGGGATATGAAGGCAAGGGATGAACTTGTAATGGGAAATCTCCGACTTGTGCTGAGTGTGGTACAGCGTTTCTCAAACAGGGGAGAGAATATGGACGACTTGTTTCAGGTGGGCTGTATCGGTCTGATAAAGTCAATTGAGAACTTTGATGTAAGCCAGAATGTACGCTTTTCAACCTATGCTGTTCCAATGATAATCGGAGAAATCAGGAGGCACCTGAGGGACAATAACCCGATTCGTGTCAGCCGTTCGGTAAAAGACACTGCCTATAGAGCTATGAGGGCGAAGGAGGAATATATAAATAAGTATCAGAGAGAGCCACAAATAAGCGAAATTGCTAAAATGTTGGAAATTCCCGAAAGTGATGTGGTTATAGCCCTTGAGAGTATAGTAGACCCAATTTCTCTGTATGAGCCTGTTTTTTCAGAGGGTGGGGATATGGTTTATGTCCTTGACCAACTGGGTGATAACAGCTCTGCTGACCAGTGGATAGACGAGCTTTCTATGAGGGAAGCTATAACTGCTCTTGATGAAAGAGAGAAAAATATCCTTACAATGCGGTTTATGAGGGGAATGACACAGACTGAGGTGTCGAAGGAAATAGGCATTTCACAGGCTCAGGTATCCCGACTGGAGAAAAATGCAATTGATAAAATTAAAGGACAGTAATTAAACCGAAGACTGCCTCATATTTTAAAATGAGGTGGTCTTTTTGATTTATAATGTAGCAGATTTTAAAAACAAGCAGGTAGTAAGCACCGAAACAGGAGCTGTTATGGGATATGTTGGTGAGCTTGAAATTGACACCGACACAGGCAGTGTGGCCAATATTGTGATTTTTGGTAAACAGAGGCTTTACGGAATTCTCGGCAGGGAAGAGGATATTATAATTCCTTGGGGTAATATTGAGGTTATAGGAGAAGAAACAGTGCTTATAAAGGGCCCTGTAGCACTTAAAAATTCAAACAGGAAAAGTTTGTAAGCTTTTTTATCTTTTTTGGTGGTTACAATATTTTAGGGTGAAAAAAATGAGGATTTGTAAAAAAATATTCAAGGTCTTTTATGCTTTGTTTGCGGTGCTTGTTTTAGCCTTGACGGCAACAGCAGGCTTTTATGGGGATAATATTGATGATACTTATAAAATAACCAAAGGCAGTAGATTCGGTTTTGATACCCTTATGCCTGTTACGGCTCAGTATAATGGGGTAGTTTTGTCTGAATGTGAAGAAATCAATACTGTGGGAAGCTCCTTTCAGGTAGAGGTAAAGCTTTTTGGAATTATACCTGTAAAATCAACTACAGTAGAGGTGGTGGAGGAAAGCTATGTTGCAGTCCTCGGTACCCCGTTTGGTATAAAAATGTATACTGATGGAGTGCTTGTTGTGGATATGCAGGAGATAGAAACACTTGATGGTAAAAAAAGTCCCGCTAAGGAGGCGGGAATAAAAATAGGTGACTATATAATTTCTGTGGACGGAGAAAAGGTGTCTTCAAATGAGGATTTAGGTAGAATTTTTTCCTCAGGCAACGGTGAGGAAATGTCGGTTGAACTAAGGAGAAATTCAGTAAAGCATATTGTCAGATTGACTCCCGTTTTGTCCAAAGAGGATTCTTCCTATAAGGCAGGAATATGGGTAAAGGACAGCTCTGCAGGAATAGGAACCCTGACCTTTTACTGTCCTTATAATAATATGATTTGCGGTCTTGGTCACGGCATTTATGACAGTGAAACCAAAGAGGTTATAGATTTCAGTCGGGGTAGCCTTGTGGGTGCTGATATTTTGTCAATAGTAAAGGGAACAAAGGGTGTCCCAGGTGAGCTTAAGGGAAGACTC
>JBGUVH010000101.1:0-11694 GCA_045134215.1 Acutalibacteraceae bacterium | reverse complement strand
AGTATTTTTTTACATTAAATATCCTGCAGCTATACCTATTACTGCCGACAGGCAAATTATAATTATAGGGTGTACCTTTTTAAAGGCAAGTACAGTACATAATATGCATATAAAAAGGCTTATATAAAACTGAACACTTTTAAATACCGCAAAGGTAAAGCTTACAGGAAAGAATACTGTAAGTGCAATAGAAATAATTGCACTTCCAATAAGTCCTACAACTGCAGGCTTAAGTCCTGTCATAACACCCTGTACGCTTTTACTGTTTTTAAATTTATCATATATTTTTGCAACTATAAGAATAATTACAAAGGACGGAAAAACCACACCAAGGGTAGCACAGGCTGAGCCTAAAATATCCAAAGGTGCCACCTGACTTCCAACATAGGTAGCAATATTTATAGCAAAGGGTCCTGGGGTTGACTCGCTTACAGCAATAAAATTAACAAGCTGTTCAAGCTCCATCCAGCCCTTTGCGGTAACTTCCTGCTGAATTAGAGGAAGCATTGCATAGCCGCCGCCGAAGGTAAATGCACCTATTTTAAGGAAGGTCAAAAACAGTTCAAGATAAATCATACCTTATTCCTCCTACGAATGATAATAGAGGAAACAAGACCGAATACGGCACAGCCTATAAGCACATAAAGAACAGGAATGTCGATAAATGCCGTCAGCAGAAAGGAAAAAGCCATAACTATATATGACACAGCCGACTTTGGACATTTTTTATACATAGTGTAAAGAGCTTTAAAAAGAAGGGCTAAAACACCTGCTCTTATTCCGTTAAAGGCATAACGAACAGGCTTTAAATTACCGAACTGGCCAAGCACAGCAGAAATTATAAGAATAATTATAAATGACGGAAGCACTACACCAAGGGTGGCAAAAAAGCTTCCCCAGAAGCCGCAAACCCTGTATCCCACAAAGGTAGCCGAGTTTATTGCTATAGGTCCTGGAGTGGACTCTGCTATAGCGATAATTTCAAGAATATCATCATCGGTTATCCATTTTTTATTTTCTGCAATTTCCTTCTGAATAAGAGGTATCATTGCATAGCCGCCTCCGAAGGTAAAAGCGCCGATTTTAAAAAATGTAATAAAAAGTGATAATGCTTTTAAAATTTTCTCTTTAATTCTCAACATCTCCCTTTTTAAGTATTCTCCTCATTAAAATAATAATTCCGTAAAGTATCATCCCCGCAACTATTGCGACAACAAGGTCGAATATTACGGTAAGTACAAATGTGAGTAAAAGCACCGAAATTTCGTCTATATGCTTTGTTTTGAATATAGCAACAAAATGACGCCATTCACTCATATTATAGGCTACAACAAATAAAATTGCAGCAATTGCGGGCATTGGGATAAGAGCAGCATAGGGCATAAGGAATAAAAGCACAAGAAGAAGCACTACAGAATGTACCATCGCAGCCACAGGGGTTCTGCCGCCGTTCTTTATATTAGCAGCAGTTCTCGCAATAGCCCCAGTGGCAGGGATACCACCGAAAAAGACAGAGGCAATATTTGCCACACCCTGTCCTACAAGTTCAGCATTGGAATTATGCTTATCCTCTATCATACCGTCGGCTACCACACAGGAAAGAAGTGATTCAATTCCCGCAAGTATTGCAATAGTAAAAGCATTGGGCAACACTGCAATTATTTTAGAAAGGCTTAAATCCATAGAAGAAAAATCCACCTTAGGAAGTCCCTTTGGTATGGTATAAAGGTCACCTATGGTATATACCCCTTTATCAAATTCGGGAATGAAGGCTACCAGTAATGCACCCACTAAAACCGCAATTAATGAGGGGGGAACTCTTTTTTCAAGCAAAGGATAAAAAACAAGTATAGATAGGCAAATAATACCTACAACAAGAGTCTGCCAACTGAAAGTCGAAATTGCCTCTATATTGGCTTCGATTTTTTCTAAGGTTTCAATAGGCTTTACACCCTCGGAATATGTAAGACCGAGAAAATCCTTAATCTGTCCCACAAATATTGTAACAGCTATACCACCTGTAAAGCCCACAGTAATTGCCTTAGGGATAAAGCGTATCAGACTGCCGAGCTTTAATACACCCATAAGTATAAGCATAGTACCTGCCATAACGGTTGCAATAAACAGACCATCCATACCCTGCGTTGCCACAATACCTGCAACTATGGTAGCAAAAGCGGCGGTAGGACCTGCTATCTGCACTCTGCTTCCGCCCAGTAGTGCAACAAAAAAGCCTGCTGCAATAGCGGTATATATACCACAGGCAGGTTCAACACCCGAAGCAAGTGCAAGTGCAATAGACAGCGGCAAGGCGATAATTGCTACAATAAGACCTGCCGTAAGGTCTTTTATAAGCTGTGCACCCTTATATCCCTTAAGGGTTTCAAAAAATTTAGGCTTTAAATAAAAACTGTTCATGCTCATTCCCCTTTTTTCAACAAGGGAAAGTATACCACAACAGGAATAAAAAGTAAAGATTATAATAAAAATAACCCCTCTGTTTTCACAGAGGGGTTTTCAGAACTTTATTACCTTAACCGTCACATCAAAAGACAAGCGCTATGCCTTACAATGTGATGGTCAAGAAGCTGATTATACCAACTCGATAATTGCCATTTCAGCAGCATCACCACGGCGAGGGCCGATTTTGGTGATACGGCAGTAACCGCCGTTTCTGTCAGCATAACGGGGAGAAATTTCGTCGTAAAGCTTCTTTACAACATCTTCCTTAGTTATGAAGGCTAAAGCCTGACGTTTGCTGTGAAGACTGTTATCTTTTGCGAGTGTAATATATTTTTCAGCCATAGCACGAACTTCTTTTGCACGAGTTACGGTTGTTTCAATTTTACCGTTTTCAAGTAAAAAGGTAACCATTGCTCTGAGCATTGCAGTTCTCTGATCACTGGTTCTGCCGAGTTTTCTTGTACCGGGCATGGATATTCACTCCTTACAATTATTCGTCGTCACTCTTAAGGCTATATCCAAAGGAATTAAGCTTTGCAATAACCTCTTCAAGTGATTTACGGCCGAGGTTTCTAACCTTCATCATATCTTCTTCAGATTTATTGATGAGGTCCTCTACCGTATTGATGCTTGCGCGTTTAAGACAATTGAAGCTACGAACGGAAAGGTCAAGCTCCTCAATAGTCATATTGAGTACCTTGTCATTATCGTTTTCACCCTTAACTGCCATAATGCTCTCTGTTTCACTTGCACCCTCAGTGAGTTCAAGGAAGAGTTCAAAATGTTCCATAAGGATTTTTGCAGATAAAGATACAGCTTCATTTGCTTTTATGGAGCCGTCGGTCCACACTTCTAATGTAAGGCGACCCTTGTCTGTAACCTTACCAACACGGGTATTGTCAACAGTAGGATTAACCTTTAATACAGGTGTGAAAATCGAATCAACGGGAATAACTCCGATAACTGATTGCGCCGGCTTATTCTGGTCAGCCTGTACATAGCCTCTGCCCTTATCAATGGTCATTTCCATATTGAGCTTTGCACCCTCACCGAGAGTTGCAATGTACAGCTCGGGATTTAAAATCTCGACCTCAGAATCACACTTGACACTGGCACCTGTTACTATACAGGGACCCTCCGCCTCAACATAAACAGTCTTAGGTGCATCGCCGTGAAGCTTAGGCACAAGACCTTTAATGTTCAGTATGATTTCGGTTACTTCTTCCTTTACGCCGGGAAGAGTAGAAAATTCATGAACAACGCCGTCAATTTTAACGGTTGTTACAGCAGCACCGGGTAAAGTGGAGAGTAAAACTCTGCGCATACTGTTACCAAGGGTTGTTGCATAACCACGTTCTAGTGGCTCCATAACAAACTTGCCGTAGGTACCGTCGGCTGTTAATTCAAGTGTTTCTATTCTGGGCTTTTCAATTTCTATCATTTAAAAGCTCCATTCTCCGTATTTGATTTTTAATAATGGATATAGATACGGGTATATATCCACATAATGTTTACTACCAAATTACTTAGAGTAGAATTCGACGATGGGCTGTTCCTCAATGGGAGCATCAATCTGGTCACGCTCAGGTAATGCGATAATCTTAGCTTCACACTTATCCTTATCAACATCAATCCAAGCAGGAGCAGGTCTGGAAGCGTTAGCTTCAACAACACCCTTCATCTTATCAAGTGACTTACTCTTATCACAGATAGCGATTACATCGCCAGCCTTTAAGAGATAAGAAGCAATGTCAACACGGTGTCCGTTAACTTCGAAGTGACCGTGACCGATAAGCTGACGAGCTTCTGCTCTGGAAGAAGCAAAACCAACTCTGTATACAACGTTATCGAGACGGCTTTCGAGAATCTTTAAGAGGTTTTCACCAGTAACACCCTGTTTTCTCTCAGCAATTTCAAAATAGTGACGGAACTGTCCTTCCTGAACGCCGTAGAAACGACGTGCCTTCTGCTTAGCACGAAGCTGAAGACCATATTCGGAAGACTTCTTACGTCCCTGTCCATGCTGACCCGGAGCATAAGCTCTTACAGCAATGGAACATTTTTCAGAATAGCAGCGTTCGCCCTTTAAGAACAGCTTCTGTCCTTCGCGGCGACAAAGTCTGCAAACTGCACCGGTATATCTTGCCATCTTTTACACCTCCGAAATTAAGTTATACGCGTCTTCTCTTAGGAGGACGGCAGCCATTGTGCGGGATAGGAGTTACGTCTTTAATCATTGTAACCTCAAGTCCTGCAGACTGTAATGCACGAATAGCAGCTTCTCTACCAGCACCGGGGCCTTTAACATACACTTCAACTATTTTAAGACCGTGCTCCATAGCAGCCTTAGCAGCGGTTTCGGCTGCACTCTGTGCAGCGAAAGGAGTAGACTTTCTGGAACCTCTGAATCCGAGCTCTCCGGCAGATGCCCAAGAAAGAGCATTACCCTGTGTATCGGTAATAGTTACTATAGTGTTGTTGAAGGTAGACTGGATATGAGCAGCGCCACGTTCAATATTTTTCTTTTCGCGACGTCTACGGGTAGAAGTCGTTTTAGCCTTAGCAGTAGCCATATTATCTTCCTCCTGACTTATTTCTTCTTGTTAGCAATGGTCTTCTTGGGACCCTTACGGGTACGGGCATTGGTCTTGGAACGCTGTCCTCTTACCGGTAAGCCCTTGCGATGACGAAGTCCTCTGTAACTTCCGATTTCAATAAGTCTCTTGATGTCAAATGCTACGGTACGGCGACGGTCACCTTCAACCTGAAGGTTGTGGTCGATATACTCACGCAGCTTGGAAATATCATCTTCGGTCAAATCTTTGACACGGGTATCAGGATTAACTCCTGTGGCCGCAAGAATTTCTCTGGATGTTGTAAGTCCAATGCCGAAAATATATGTGAGACCAATCTCAACACGCTTGTTATTCGGCAGATCTACACCAGCAATACGAGCCATTTTTAATACACCTCCACTGTATAGCGCGGGATTAACCCTGACGCTGTTTGTGCTTGGGATTCTCACAGATTACCATGATTTTACCCTTGCGCTTGATGATTTTGCATTTTTCGCAAATCTTTTTTACAGAAGGTCTGACTTTCATTTGGATTACCCTCCTAGTTTTTTTTGACCGTCTTATTTGGAACGCCAGGTAATGCGTCCTTTTGACAGGTCGTACGGGGACATCTCTACTGTTACCTTATCACCGGGGAGTATGCGGATATAATTCATACGCAGCTTACCGGAAATATGCGCCAGTATTGTGTGTCCTCCTTGAATTTCAACTTTGAACATTGCGTTTGGCATGGACTCGACAACGGTACCCTCCAGCTCTATTACATCTTCTTTAGACATAATCAGAAATCCTCCTTAATCTTGTACGCTTTTAGCGCACGGCGTAATGATTTATTTGAAATAAATACGTCTTCGCTCAGACTTTGTCCGGTGTAAGAGATATGTTTTATATTCTTCTTTTTAGGGCGCTCTATAGGACGGGCTTTACCGTCTACTACAAAAACAGCGCCTTCCTCCTCACCTACAACGGCAAGTAAAGAATTTTTATCTCTTCCCGCACACGACTTGACTATAGAAAAGGCTTTCATATTTACACCTTCATATAACAGTCATTATCTGCGGTCCATCGGAGGTTATTGCTACCGTATGCTCAAAATGAGCAGACAGCAAACCGTCCTTTGTTTCAACCGTCCAACCGTCTGATAAGGTTTTAACACCGGGTAAACCCAGATTTATCATAGGTTCAATTGCAATTGTCATTCCCGGCATCAAACGGATTCCCTTACCGGCTGTACCGTAATTCGGGACCTCTGGTGCTTCATGGAGTTTTGTGCCTATTCCGTGTCCCACAAATTCGCGTACAACGGAAAAGCCTCGCTCCTCGACATAATGCTGAATTGCACTTCCTATATCGCCGATTCTACCGCCTGCGCGAGCAGCTTTTATGCCTTCGTAAAGACTTTCTCTGGTCGCGTCCATCAGCCGCTTCGCTTCATCGGATATATCTCCTACAGCGAAAGTGGCGGCATTATCACCGTTATAGCCTTCAATCGACGCTCCTAAATCAACGCTGACTATGTCGCCAGCTTTAAGAATACGCTTTTTTGAAGGTATGCCGTGAATCACCTCATTATTTATGGAAATACAAGCTGTTGCGGGATAACCTGAATAACCTTTAAAGTTAGGCTTTGCGCCCTGACTTAAGATATATTTTTCAGCTATCTTATCAAGCTCCCAGGTGGATATACCCGGTTCAACAGACTTGCCTACCAACTGTAATGCGCCTGCCGATATTCTGCACGCTTCACGCATAACAGACAATTCTCGGCTGGTTTTAAGCACTATCATAACTAAATCTCCAATGCCTTGAAAACAGCAGCTGTTGTTTTTTCAACAGTATCCATTCCCTTAACACTGACAAGCTTACCCTGAGCCTCATAATAAGCCATAAGAGGTTCTGTCTGCTGATGATAAACTTCCAAACGGTTAAGCACCGTAGCAGGTTCATCGTCCTTGCGGATAACAAGATTTCCACCGCAAAGATTGCAAACACCGTCTTTTTCGGGTTTCTTATATTCAGTGTGATAACTGGTACCGCACTTTTCACAAACACGTCTGCCTGACATACGCTTCACTATCTCTTCGTCGCTAACCTCAATGGAAAGTACGGTATCAACAGTGTCGCCCATTTTATCAAGCGCCTCTGCCTGAGGAATTGTACGGGGGAAGCCATCAAGAATGTAGCCGTTTTCACAGTCTTTTTCCGCAAGGCGCTCTTTTACTATTCCGATTACTACCTCATCGGGTACAAGCGCACCTGCATCAATATAGGACTTAGCTACCTTTCCCATTTCTGTGCCGTTTTTTAAAGCGGCACGGATGATGTTTCCTGTAGAAATGGTAGGAATATTACATTTTTCAGAAATATATTCTGCCTGTGTACCTTTACCGGCACCAGGCGCTCCCAAAAGTATGAGCTTCATATACGGTCTCCTTTATATTAATCAAGGAAGCCCTTGTAATGACGCATCATCATCTGAGATTCAAGGTTCTGAACGGTATCAAGTGCAACACCTACAAGAATCAGCATTGAAGTACCACCGAGGGAAATATTCATTGCGCCGATTCTTCCTACAGCAATAGGAAGTATTGCAACAACGCTCAGGAAGAATGCACCCATCAGAGTAATTCTCGAGAGAATCTTAGAAATGAAGTCAACTGTAGGCTTTCCGGGACGAATACCTGGAATAGAACCACCGTTCTTTCTAAGGTTGTTAGCCATCTCAACAGGGTTGAACTGAATGGTTGCATAGAAATATGCAAAACCGATAATCAGTACAAAGTAAAGTATTGCGTAAAATACACCTTGAGTGCTGAACAATGAGAAGAACTTATACCAGCTGTTTTCTGTATTGGTCATAAAGCTCAGAATCATGGTAGGAAGCATCAGTATTGAGCTTGCAAAAATTACAGGCATAACACCGGACATATTTACCTTGATCGGAATGTGAGTATTCTGACCGCCATACATCTTATTGCCTACAACGCGCTTTGCATACTGTATCGGAATTCTACGCTCTGCGTTAGTCATCCATACAACAAACATTATAAGCAAAAGGAACAGAACAACAATAGCAACTACTGCTACAGGGTTAATCTTTAAATTGTGCCAGAGCACAACTGCTGCATCAGGACCTCTGGAAATGATACCTGCAAACAGAATCATTGAAATACCGTTACCGATACCCTTTGTATCAATCTGTTCGCCAAGCCACATAACCAGTGCAGAACCTGCTGCAAAGCAGAGAACGATTACTACAGCCGCAAGCCAGAAAAGGAAGCCGCCGTCTACGCTGATACAGTTAATTGAGTTCAAGTAGACAAAGTAAGCGATACCCTGAAGGAGACCGAGGCCAACCGTTGTATAACGGGTGATCTGAGCAATCTTCTTTCTGCCCTCTTCGCCTTCCTTAGAAAGACGCTCAAGAGCGGGAATAGCAACAGATAAAAGCTGGATAATAATTGATGAGTTAATGTAGGGAGTAACTGAGAGTGCAAATATTGCAGCATACTCGAGTCCACCACCAGTCAGAATCGACAGATAGCTGAAGAACTCATTTGTCGCAGCATTGCCCAGCATAGCTACATCTACAAAAGGAACAGGAATGACCGAACCGATACGGAAAACGATCAGAATGAAAACCGTGAAAAGTATTTTGCGTCTGATGTCTTTTACAGCCCAGGCGTTTCTAAGTGTCTCTAACACGGTTAAATCACCTCGGTCTTTCCACCGGCAGCAGCGATTTTTTCAGCAGCAGAAGCAGAGAAAGCATTAAGCTTTACAGTAAGCTTCTTAGTAATTTCGCCTTTACCGAGTACTTTTACAGGGTAAGAAGCCTTCTTCACAATACCCTTATCAGCTAAAGCGGCAGCATCAACTACAGCGCCGTCCTCAAATACATTGAGAGCAGAAACATTGATAGCAATAACCTCTTCAGCAAAAATGTTGTTGAAGCCACGCTTAGGAACACGTCTCTGAAGGGGCATCTGACCACCTTCGAAACCGGGTCGCATACCGTGACCGGCACGTGCCTTCTGTCCTTTGTGACCTTTACCGGCAGTTTTACCGTTGCCGGAGCCATGACCTCTACCGATACGCTTTGCTTCTTTAGTAGAACCAAAAGCGGGGGTTAATTCATGCAGTTTCATTTTTCGCACCTCCTTGCTTAGTGACGGAAAAAGTTCCGTTCTTTCCGCTTATTAGGCGGATATACCTCGAAGCCATATCAGGCCTCACTCACCTCAACGAGGTGTACGACTTTCTTGATTTTACCCTTAGTCTGATCATTATCAGGCTGAATGGATACATCGCCGATTTTCTTAAGACCGAGAGCAGCTACAGTAGCTATCTGGTCCTTTTTGGAGCCGATGGTGCTCTTTATAAGTTTAACTTTAAGTGCCATTGCTTTGCTCCTCCTTAACCAACGATTTCTTTTACAGACTTACCGCGGATAGCAGCAACTTCTTCTGCGTTACGAAGAGCGGCAAGACCTGCATTAGTAGCTCTTACAACATTACATGGGTTGTTAGAGCGTAATGCTTTTGTACGGATATCCTTGATACCAACGATTTCAAGTACGGCACGAACAGGACCACCGGCAATAACGCCGGTACCGGTTGCAGCGGGCTTTAAGAGCACACGACCTGCGCCGAACTCACCGATGATTTCATGAGGAATAGTGGTGCCTTTAAGAGCAACTGTAATCATGTTCTTCTTGGCATCCTCGATACCCTTGCGGATCGCATCCGGAACTTCACCGGCTTTACCGAGACCGAAGCCTACTCTGCCATTGCCGTCACCGACAACAACCAAAGCGGAGAACTTCATAATACGACCGCCCTTAACGGTTTTGGATACGCGGTTTATAGCAACAACGCGCTCCTGTAATTCTACATTGTTAGTGTCAAAATTAGCCAAAAGTATTCCTCCTCTTCAATTAGAACTTGAGGCCGCCCTCACGGGCACCTTCGGCAAGCTCCAAGACACGACCATGGTAAATATAACCGCCACGGTCGAAAACGCAGCACTCAATACCTTTATCAAGAGCGCGTTTAGCAATTAACTGTCCAACTTTACGTGCTGCCTCTTTATTACCCTTAGCACCTTCGAAATCCTTTTCTACGGTGGAAGCAGCTGCTAAAGTAACGCCGTTAACGTCGTCGATCAGCTGGGCGTAAATGTTGCTGTTGGAGCGGAATACATCAAGGCGAGGGCACTGTGCAGTACCGCTGATCTTGCTACGTACACGTGCGTGACGCTTAAGACGTGCCTTGTTAGAATCTGGTTTATTAACCATTTAAAATACACTCCTTTTAAATTATTTCTTTGCGCCCTTAGCGGCTTTACCTTCTTTGCGGCGGATATGCTCATCGACATACTTGATGCCCTTGCCCTTATATGGCTCGGGAGGACGTTTTTCACGAATCTGAGCTGCTAACTGTCCTACTGCCTGTTTGTCACAGCCACTAACAATAATTTTGTTAGGACCGGGAACATCAATGGTAAGACCTACAGGCTCTTCCATGATAACCTGATGAGAATATCCTAGGTTCATAACAAGATTCTTGCCCTGCTTCTGAACACGATAACCAACACCGTTTACGTCTAACTCTTTCTTAAAGCCATCAGTAACACCTTCTACCATATTGGCGATAAGTGTACGGGTAAGACCGTGAAGTGAACGGTTAATCTGATCATCATTGGGACGCTTTACAATAATTTCGCTATTCTCAATTACAACTTCTATTTCAGGACGAAGAGCGCTCTTAAGCTCACCCTTAGGACCCTTAACGGTAATTTCAGTGCCGTTGAGCTTTACGTCAACACCGGCAGGAATAGCAATCGGTTTCTTTCCAATACGAGACATCCTGAAGCACCTCCTTACCAGACATAAGCCAGAACTTCGCCGCCAACATTAGCTTTGCGAGCCTGTTTGTCTGTCAAAATACCCTTAGAGGTGGAAAGGATTGCGATGCCAAGGCCTCTCATAACCTTCGGCATATCCTCAACATTGGTGTAAATTCTCAAACCTGGCTTGGAAACTCTGCGGATTCCGGTAATGATTTGAGATTTTTTCGGGCCATACTTCAGTACGATATGAATCATGCCCTGCTTTCCGTCTTCAATAACCTGAAAGCTTGTAATATATCCTTCGTCAAGTAAAATCTGAGCTATTGCCTTTTTAACATTAGACGCAGGAATATCTACCGAATCATGTTTTGCCGAAGAAGCGTTACGGATTCTTGTAAGCATATCGGCTATAGTATCGGTGATTTGCATGCCGTCAACCTCCTTTTCTGTTGCTTTACCAGCTTGCCTTTGTCACGCCGGGAATTTCACCCTTATATGCGAGTTCTCTGAAACAGATACGGCAAATACCGTATTTGCGAAGATAAGCGTGGGGGCGTCCGCAGATTTTGCATCTGCTGTATGCTCTGGTTGAAAATTTGGCAGGACGTGCCTGTTTGATTTTCATAGATGTTTTAGCCATAATCTCTTCTCCTTATTTCGCAAACGGAGCGCCCATAAGGCTTAAAAGCTCACGGGCTTCTTCGTCGGTCTTCGCTGTGGTAATGAAGTTAATATCCATACCGCGAACCTTGTCGATCTTATCGAATTCGATTTCAGGGAAAATAAGCTGCTCTTTAACGCCCAT
>JBGUVH010000100.1:0-10060 GCA_045134215.1 Acutalibacteraceae bacterium | reverse complement strand
CGGTATCACTATTCTGATTTTCATCAGATGGTGTATCTTGTGTATCATCAGGATTTTCAGGCTTCTGTGTATCATCAGGGGGTGTATCGGTATTTTCGTTATCGTTGTTATCCGTCTCCGGATTGCCCGAATTACCTGTATTACCTGTATTACCTGTATTACCTGTATCACCTGTATTACCTGTATTACCTGTATTGCCTGTATTGCCTGTATTGCCTGTATTACCTGTATTACCTGTATTACCTGTATTACCTGTACCGGCGTTGGTAGGTGTGTTTTGTTCGCCCGAAGACTCTGAAGATGATTCATCGGTATTTTCCTCGGAGCCATCTGTCTTGGAAGGGTCGTCGGCTTTCTCAGGCGCAGACCAAACGGCTTCCAGTTTTCTCTCGTCATACCACAGCTGCGGATAGCGGGGAGAGGGATTTACGGTGAATTTATGGTTTTTTGCCTCAGCGTCAACCTTTTTTGCCACAACCACCAGTCGTGAATTTTCAAATGCACTATTTGTGGTAACAAGAGTAAGTAGGCTATCTGAGTAGGAAACGTTGGCATCGCTTATATAAAGGTTTCTCTCATTAAGTTCATAAAGCCAACTATCAAATGTGGAGCTGTCGGTAAAATCTGATTTTGTGAATTCAAAAAGATAACCGTTGTCATCCTGTGTTCGCGAATTCATAATCAATACGGCAAAAATTTTATAGGTCGACTTACCGTCTGGGAGTGTGAGAGTAATATTCTGATTATCGGTAAGATAGGGCAAACTTAAATAATCAGAAAGACTGCCGAACATAGTTCCGTCACTTAAGTTCTGACCGTAAATTACCAGATTTTTCGATATAGCTAAATCGTTTCTGTAATCGAAATACAAAGTGCCGTAACGGCTTTTTTGCTTATTCATATTATGGTTTGAGTAATATGAATTATTGTTGCTTTGATATACAGGATTGTTTATGGCGCTGTTGCCCATAAAAAGCCAACCCCTGAAGTCTTCATTTTGTTTTTTTAAGGCTTTGAGAGCCTGTGCGCTGTCGGTAATAAAGCTTTCCTGCGCATTCTTAAGCTGTGAACGGTCCCTGAAGGTAGTGCCGAAAAATATGCCTAAAACTATACAGAAGGCAATAAGCAGTGCGGTAAAGACTGTAAAAGCTATTTTGACGGCGCATTGAAGCTTTGTTCCGTTCTTGTAAAAAGAACACAGCTTTTTGAATATATTTAACACTTTGCATTGAGGCTTATTTTCTTCTTCAAAAGGAACATATACGTCATTTTCGTCCTCTAACAGATAACCTTCGTCGGTTTCGCTATCAATTGCCTGAGTATCGTCGGTATTATTTGTTTCTTCGTCCTCAGTAAAAAAGTCTGCTTCTTCGTAAGAAACAACTGATTTCGTAGCATCAGGAAGGTTTTTATGCTCATTTTTAACAGTGGATAAGAGGAGAGGGGGCTGAGCGCTCAGTACCGTCAGCTTATCTGCTGTACAGTAGCCTGAAAGGGTTTCGGGCAAACAAATACAGTATCTTCTGATAAGGTCAAGCGCGGTGGCAACTGCAAACTCTCTTATTTCATCGCGTGTGCTGTCAGGTGACATATTAAGTGAGCGTATCCAATATTTATTGCCATCTGAAAGAGCAACATAAACAGTTCCTACAGGCTTACCTTCGGAAGAAGAAGGCCCTGCAACACCTGTTATGCCTATACCGAGACTTGCGCCGCTTAATCTTTTTATACCTTCTGCCAGAGCAACAGCTGTTTCTTTGCTTATGGCTCCAAATGTATCAAGAAGCTGATGGCTTATACCGATTGCATCATGCTTGATTCTGTTGGAGTAGGCGCAGATGCCAAGCTCCAAAACCTGAGAGGCACCTGAAACTGAAGTGATTGTTTCAGAAAGAAATCCGCCAGTGCAGGATTCGGCAGTTGCAACGGTAAGGGCGGCTTTTCGAAGCAAATCTACGGTAACTGCAGCAAGTGTTCTGTTTCCCATTTCAAATATGTTATAACCAAAGATGCGCCTGAGCTCTGCAATAGCATTTGAACAGGCATTGTCGGATTCGCTGAAGGTTTTCAAACAGGCAGAAATGGTTATATTGAGAATTCCGTGAGTACATACAACATCGGTGAGTATACCGTACTTTCTTTTCAGAACTGCTAATACGGAGGTTAGCTCCTGCAGGGTGACACCAAACATATTAATTTGTATTCTTGAAAGACTGCGTCTGAATTCCTTTGAAAAATACGGAATGATATATTCGTCAACAATGTTGGAAAGTGCAGTAATAAAGGGGGGCAACGCAATAACGGTTTTTCCTGATATTTTGCTTATAAATGCCGCTTCCTTACTCTGACGGTCAAAAAATACAAAGCTGTTTTCGGGGAACAGGAGTTCTTCTTTATTGGGATTTGTATGTGCAAAAGCAGAGTACTCATCATATATTTTACCTGATGAGTGCATAAGAACGCAAACAGCCTTGCTGATTTCTTTTATATCACCGCAAAAGAATATTATCTGATTTCGGCTGAGTGAGGATTTAAGCTCAGAAATTAACTGCTGCTTTTCAAATTTGATTTGTGTGTGGCAGGTATTTTCTATACCTAACTGTCGTGACAGTGATGAAATAAAAGCTTCGCACTGCAATATATTTTCATTGGTTTTTCCCGAATGAAAACTTAAAATTTCTGCATTCATAGTTTACTCCACCCTAATTCGCTTCGCCGTCTTTTGTAATGCGGCTGTATACTGTTTCGTTTATTGCTTTTTCAATAAGGGGTTCAAAATCAAAGGTGCTTTCTGCCTGAGTGCAATCCTCTATAGTAGGGCGTGTGCGGGGATGACGGGGAGTGAACACCGTACAACAGTCTTCGTAGGGGAGTATTGAGGTTTCAAAAGCATCAATTTTTCTGGAAATGCTTATAATTTCTTCCTTGTCCATACCAATAAGAGGACGAAGAACGGGTATTTCCTTTGTGACAACATCGGTTACTGCAATAGCTGGTAAGGTCTGACTTGCAACCTGACCGAGACTTTCTCCTGTGATAAGAGCCTTACTTCCTGAAGCAAGGGCAAGACGCTCTGCAATTCGCATCATCATTCTTCTCATTATAAGGGTGAAGTATTCCTCTTTACAGTTTTCGGCAATTGCCTCCTGAATTTCTGTAAAGGGAACAATACCCAGCCTTATATCACCGCTGTAGGCGGCAACCTTGCTCAGCAGGGTTTTGACCTTTTTCTCTGCAAGAGGTCCTGTGTATGGAGGACTTGCAAAGTGAACAGCATTTAGTATAAGACCTCTTTTTGCCATTCTGTAGGCGGCAACAGGACTGTCGATACCACCAGAAATAAGAACGGTAGCTTTTCCTCCTGTGCCTACAGGAAGACCGCCTGCACCCTGAATCTGTCCTGCGTGAATATATGCGGAATAATCTCTGATTTCTACAGAAACAATTACATCGGGGTTATGAACATCAACCTTTAAGTGCGGCATAGCTGAAAGAATTTTACCGCCTACCTCACGGGAAATCTCGGGGGATTTCAGAGGAAAGGCTTTATCACTTCTTTTTGCAATAACCTTAAAGGTTTTAGCTTCTCTGAGGGTGGGCTTTACATAATCGGCAACAACCGAGAGAATTTCGTCCATATCCTTATTAAGCGCTGCACAGCGAGAGAAGGCGGCAATACCGAATATCTTTTTAACGCGCTCACAGGCTTCTTCAAAATCAAAATTGTTGTCAACAGGCTCAATATAAATGGTAGACTGAGCGTGTTTTATACTGACCTTGCCTAAGTCGTGAAGTCGTCTGCGTATGGTTTTTACAAGCATACTCTCAAAGGTGTTTCTGTTAAGTCCCTTGAGTACAAGTTCGCCGTTTTTTATAAGTATAATTTCTTTCATTTATCTGAACCTTCTCATTTTTTTTGTTATTTCTTCTATGGCATTGCATAGTATGTCTATATCCTCTTTTGAGGTTTCTCTTGAAAAGCTTATACGCAGAGCGCTGTCTATAAGGTCGTTTGAAAGCCCTATTACACTTAGCACATAGCTTCTGTGTCCTTTTGCACAGGCGCTACCCTTGGAAACGAAAATGTTTCTTGCGGCAAGGGCGTTAAGCATCGGCTCGGATTTATAGCCTTCAACAGAAATATTTAAAATACAAGGCAGAGCATTTTCAGGAGAATTTATTCTCACACAGCCGATTGACAGAAGCTTTTCCTTTGCATATAAGGAAAGCTCTTCCCACTCTTTTAGCTGCTCGGTTAAATTTGGTAGAGCATTAACAGCAGCGCCAAGCCCTGCAATAAGCGGTACACATTCGGTGCCTGAACGGAGTCCTTTTTCCTGACCGCCGCCGAAAATTATAGGTGTGATATGAGCTTTCTCTGATTTGTATAAAAAGCCGATACCCTTTGAAGCGTGTATTTTATGTCCACTGGCACTAAGAAGGTCTACACCAAGACCTGAAACCTTAAAGGGTAATTTGCCGTAGCCCTGAACTGCATCGCAGTGCAGAAGCGCAGGAGACTCCTTTTCCCTTATAATCTGAGAAATTTTTTCTATATGCTGAACAGAACCGATTTCGTTATTTACCATCATAACAGATACTAAAATCGTGTTTTTATCAATGGCAATGCGAAAGGCTTCTTCTGGTACAATGCCGTTTTTATCGGGGGAGAGAAGCACTACCTCAAAGCCTCTTGATTCAAGCTCTTTAAGAGCCTCAAGCACAGAGGGATGCTCTATAGCGGTAGAAACGATTTTGTTGCCTTTTTTTCTTCCTGCACTTACTGCACCGAAAAGAGCAAGATTATTAGCTTCGCTTCCGCTTCCTGTAAAAAATATTTCATTTTCCTTTGCGCCGATAGATTTGGCTACTGCTTTTCTTGCATGTTCCAAAGTATCCATAGCGTCGATGCCGAGAGTATAGGAAGATGAAGGATTGCCCCAGTTAGATGTAAGGCAGGAGTTTATCATATTAACAGCCTCTGTACAAGGTCTGGTTGTTGCGCTGTTGTCAAGATATACGGTTTTCAATAAAGACCCCCCAGAAGAGTATAATAATTCATTTTATTTCATACATAGTTATTATATTATATATCCTTATAATAAGCAAGTTTTTTGTGAGGAAAAATTTCGTAAAAATAATGCTTGATTTTTTTGTTTCTTTGTAGTATAATACTTAGGCATTTGATTTCACCTACTCCTTTTAGGTGGGTTTGATGACGAATAGTTCGACATTAAAGCGGGCGGTCCTCTGCCAAGTGATAAAGCATTTGGGAATGAACGTCTGAAAAAAATTAGGAGGAAAATAAGATGGACGCTATTAAGAAGTTAACAGAAGAATGTATGAAAAAAGACGCTCCCGAAATTAATATCGGTAGCACCGTAAAGGTTCATGTTCGCATTAAGGAAGGCGACCGTGAAAGAATTCAGCTTTTCGAAGGTACCGTTATTGCAAAGAATAACAGCGGTATTGCAGAAACCTTTACAGTACGTCGCGTATCCTACGGTGTAGGTGTTGAGCGTGTATTCCCTGTACATTCTCCTAACGTAGCTAAAGTAGAGCTCGTAAGAAACGGCCGTGTTCGCAGAGCTAAGCTTTATTATCTCCGAGACAGAGTTGGTAAGGCTGCTAAGGTTAAGGAATTAATCGGCTAATCATTGTTTTAAAAGAGGGAGGAGGCAACGGGTGTTGTCTCCTTTTTTCGTTTTTTGGATTTTCTGAAATGAGGTGTGCTTTGTGACACAGCAAGAGGATATTAACAAAACAGAACAGATAGAGGAAAAACCGTCCAGAGTAAAAGAGGTTTTTGAATGGGTAGAGGTTGTTGTCAGCGCTATGTTTGCGGTGGTTATTATTTTTACCCTGCTTTTCCGCGTTGCAACAATTATAGGTGATTCTATGGAGAATACCTTTTTTGAAGGTCAGAAGGTTATTATAACCAACTGGTTTTACACCCCAAAGGCAGGGGATGTAGTTCTTGTGTCCAGAAACGCTCAGAACAATGCATTTGCAGATGATGACCAAGGTCCTATTATAAAAAGAGTAATTGCCACAGAAGGACAACAGGTAAATATTGATTTTGTAACGGGTATTGTATATGTGGACGGTGTTGCTCTTGATGAGCCGTATACCAAAACTCCCACTAACCTTAAATATGATGTTGACTTTCCCGTATATGTACCTGAGGGGCATATATTCTGTCTGGGAGATAACCGTAATGAATCCCTTGACAGCCGTTCCAGCAGAATAGGAAATGGCGGTATGATAGATACACGTTATGTGCTTGGAAAGGTTACACTGAGAATATTGCCTCTTGATAAATTCGGAGGGGTGGACTGAAATGAGCGAAGCACAGTATATTCAGTGGTTTCCGGGACATATGACAAAAACAAGGCGTCAGATGGAGAAGGAGCTTTCTCTTGTTGATGCTGTAGCTGAAATCGTAGATGCCCGTATACCTGCTTCAAGCCGCAATCCCGATATACCGAAGCTTCTCGGTAAAAAGCCGATGCTGATTATTCTTAATAAATGTGATATGGCTGACAGTATAGTGACTGCCGAGTGGATAAAATGGTTTGAAGAGCAGAAAATTAAAGCTATCGCTGTGGATTGCCGTACAGGTAAAGGTCTTAACCAGTTTGTACCTAAGGTTAAGGAAATGCTTAGCGATAAAATAGAAGCTAACAAAGCTAAGGGTATGGCAGGGAAACCGCTTCGTCTTATGGTGGTTGGTATTCCTAATGTGGGTAAGTCTACCTTTATTAACCGTATGGCAGGCGTGAACAAAGCAAAGGCTGAAAACCGTCCCGGTGTTACAAGGGGTAATCAGTGGTTTACCGTTGATAAACAGCTTGAATTGCTTGATACCCCCGGTGTGCTATGGCCTAAGTTTGAGGATAAGGATATAGGTGAGCGCCTTGCCTTTACAGGTGCTGTAAAGGATAATGTTGTAGATATTGAGCTTTTGGCAATGCGTCTTCTTGAAAATCTTGCTAATTGTTATAAAGACCTACTGTTTGCCCGCTATGGTGAGCTTGATTTTAGCCTTGACTCTTATGAGCTTTTATGCGCCCTTGCTAAAAAACGGGGAATGGTTGTAAGAGGCGGAGAATGTGATACACTCAGGGCAGCAACGATGCTTCTTGAAGAGTTCCGCAACTGTAAAATAGGAAATATTTCTCTTGAAAGGGTGAAATAATATGCCTGATTATTCCTTTGAAATATCTGCTAAAGAAAAAGGCTATAGTATTGTTTGCGGTGTTGACGAGGCAGGCAGAGGTCCACTTGCAGGGCCTGTTTGCGCTGCCGCTGTAACATTGCCTGAAGGCGTTGTTATTGAGGGACTTGACGACTCAAAAAAGCTTACTGAAAAAAAGCGGGAGGCTCTTTTTGATGTTATAAAAGAAAAAGCGGTAGCTTACGGTATTGCCTTTGCAAGTGTAGATGAAATAGAAAAAATTAACATTCTCGGTGCTACATATATGGCTATGTGCCGTGCGGTAGAACAGCTCTCTGTAAAGCCTGATTATGTACTTATTGACGGTAACCGTTATCCGCCTATGCTTTCATTACAAGGTGAAACGGTGGTTAAGGGAGACAGTAAAAGTATGTCTATTGCCGCTGCCAGTATTCTTGCAAAGGTAACAAGGGACAGGCTTATGCTACAGTACGCAGAAAAATATCCTCAGTACAGCTTTGAAAAGCATAAGGGCTATGGCACAAAGGCGCATATAGAAGCTATAAAAAAATATGGCATTACCGAAATTCACCGTCCGTCCTTTCTTAAAAAACTGCTATGAATGACGGCTTTGGTTTTGGTAAAAAAGGCGAGGAAATAACGGCAGATTTCCTTAGAAAACACGGATTTATAATATTCAAAAGAAACTACCACAGCCGTTTCGGAGAAATAGATATAATTGCCGAAAAGGACGATTTACTTGCTTTTGTTGAAGTAAAGACAAGGATACAGGATAATATGGTTTCTCCTGCCGAGGCTGTGGATTTCAGGAAAAGAGAGCGAATGCGCCTTACTGCAAAAAGCTTTCTTGACAAAACCTTCATTGACTATAAATGCCGTTATGATGTATCTGAAATAACTGTAAGGATAGAAAACGGCAAATATAAATATTCACTCAACTATATTAAAAACGCTTTTGAATAAAAGAAAACCGCCCATAAAGGCGGTCTTCTCTGGGTTTAATCCTTTGCTTTAAAGGTTGTGCAGGCGGTTTCGCTGCAGCTGCAAGCACTTTTGTAGCCTACCTGAATTTCTCCTGCTGTACATCTGTCACCTGTTGTGTGATGAACGCAGTGTGAAGCATCGCAAAGAATTCCCGGTACGATTTTTTCGTTTTTCATGTTTTCCATTGTTATCAATTCCTTTCGGTCCTTGGACCACTATTATTATGGCCCTAAAGCATATTAATATACCTTGAAGAAAAGGAGGGAATTTTTTGAAAATTTTCGGAATTTCGGATTTGCATTTATCTTTCGAGTCGGATAAACCAATGGATGTTTTTCGTGGTTGGGAAAATCATACCGACCGTATAAAAGCAAACTGGACAAGGCTTGTTGATGAAGAAGATATTGTTGTTTTACCAGGAGATTTTTCCTGGGCGCTAAAAATTAGCGAAACAAAGAAGGATTTTCAGTTTCTTGATTCTCTCCCAGGTAAAAAGCTGCTTATAAAAGGTAATCACGATTTATGGTGGTCAACCGCCAAAAAAATACACGAATTTTTTGACGAAAATAAAATTGGAAGTGTTGATATAATTTTCAATTCTATGTATAGGGTTGGGAATTATGCAGTTTGCGGAAGCAGAGGTTGGCTTTTTGAGAAACAGGAGGATAAAACTATTGCAAGCAGGGAAGCGGGACGGCTTAAAGCTTCCCTTGAGGCAGCACTTAAAGAAAACCTTACACCTATAGTATTTATGCATTATCCGCCTGTCTATGCAGAGCAGGTAACCGAGCCTATAATGGATGTTATACGGGAATACGGTATAAAAAAGGTTTATCACGGTCATATCCACGGAAGTGGTATGTATAACAGTGTAAAGGAATATGATGGTGTTTCTTTTAAACTTTTGTCCTGTGATTGCATTGATTTTACGCCATATTTTATACAAGATGTAGAAAAGTGAAAATATTAATAAAAAATTCCAAATAATTGTAGAAATTTTAAAAAAAATATGCTATAGTATATGTTGATAAATTTTGCGGAGGTATTTCCATGAGTTTAAAAAATGCTAAAAAAGTTGATACTAACCGTTATGAATTAGAGGTAGTAATCGACGGAGAAAAATTCAGAGAGGCTCTTAGCGGTGTTATGCGTCGTGAGAGCAAAAAAATTACTGTACCCGGTTTCCGTAAGGGTAAAGCGCCAATCAGCTTTATTGAAAAGTATTACGGTGCTGAAGCCTTCTTTGAGGAAACCCTGAACACCCTTTATGGTGCCGCACTTGAGGAGGCAGCAGTTGAAGCAGGTGTTGAAATTGTTGATGATAAGATGGATTTCGATCTTGTTTCTATCAGCAAGGAAGACGGTGTAGACTTTAAGGTAACTCTTACTGTTGTTCCCGAAATCGAAATCGGTGAGTATAAGGGTCTTAAGGAAGAACGCGTTAAGGTAAGCGTTACTGCTGCTGAGGTAAACGAGTCTGTAAAGGCTATGGCAGAAAGAAATGCACGTATGGTAGCTGTTGAAGACAGAGCTGCTCAGAAGGACGACACCGCTGTTATTGACTTCGAAGGCTTTGTTGATGATAAGACTTTTGAAGGCGGCAAGGGTGAGGCTTATACTCTGGTTCTCGGTTCAGGTCAGTTTATCCCCGGCTTTGAGGAGCAGATTATCGGTCATAACACAGGCGATGAGTTTGATGTTAATGTAACCTTCCCTGCAGACTATCACGCTGCTGACCTTGCAGGTAAGGAAGCTGTATTTAAGGTTAAGCTTCACGAAATCAAAAAGCGTGAGCTTCCTGAAATCGATGATGAGTTCGCAAAGGAAGTAAGCGAGTTTGATACCCTTAAGGAGCTTAAGGCTGACCTTAAGAAGAAG
>JBGUVH010000099.1:0-9055 GCA_045134215.1 Acutalibacteraceae bacterium | reverse complement strand
GCTTTTGATGAAACAATTAGAATTCTTAAAAAATATAGTCATCCTGTTTTAGAAAAACAACTTACATATTGCGCTTCAATGGTTATCTTAAATACACGCATGATGACGGTGCACGATGAGATTTTGGCGGAAAAACTCATTGTTCCCGAAAAACCAAAAGAAAGCACAATTGCTATGTGGATAGAATACAAATAATCTTTTTTGGCAGTATAAAACTCCTTTGTTGACAGATAATAGAAATGTTATCAAAACAACAAAGGAGTTTTTATATATGAAAGCAACAGGTATTGTTAGAAGAATAGACGATTTGGGATGAGTTGTTATTTGTAAAGCAAAATCGCAGTACTATACGCGTTTTTGAAGGCGGAAGCCTTGATTTAAGAGAAATGCAGTACATACTATAATTTTAAAAATTATGCTTTTATTAATAAAAAATATTTTTTTGCATACCTTATCTTTAGGGAGATGATTTATGTGAAAATACATTTGAAAAAACTAATTATTAGCATTTTAATTCCCCTTGCTGTCGGCGGACTTTCTGCACTTCTTACAATGGGTAGTATGGAAAGCTTTGAGCAGCTTAATAAACCGCCTCTCTCTCCACCCGGTTGGCTATTTCCTGTTGTCTGGTCGGTGCTTTTTATACTTATGGGTATCGCCTCATACCTTGTATATGTTTCGCCGAAAACCGATGAACGAAAATCGGCTCTCACCTTTTACGCAGTCCAGCTCTTCTTTAATTTTGTATGGTCGCTTCTTTTCTTTAATCTCGAAGCCTATCTTTTTGCTTTTATCTGGTTGGTTGCGTTATGGATTCTTATAATTATAACCGCTATAAAATTTTACAGGATTTCAAAACCGTCAGGTTATCTTTTAATCCCCTATATTCTATGGGTAACCTTTGCAGGATACTTAAATCTTGCAATATATATCCTGAACTAAAGTTAAATGCAGTATGCTCATCCATACTGCATTTGTTTTTACAAATATTTTCTGATGTCTATTGCCAGCTTTTCCTCTGAATTTATAAGTCTTTTTGTTATATCCTTTACCTTTTCCTCAGCCGCCTCATACTGATTAAGATACCTGTTAAGTGATTTTACACCCATATTACAGCCATCGGTAATCAGGTCAGCAACTGTTTTATCCGACTCATTTACCATAAGCTTTACATTAGTCTTCATCCACGACATTCCCTTTGCCATAGGATTCGGGTCTTTGCCTTCGTCACTGTACTCCTTTAAAAGCTCTTCTACCTCTTTTTGAAGACTTATATGGGTATCTCTGCACTTTATGAGCAAATCCTTAAAGCTGTCGCTATGAATATACCCGAGTACATCTTCAATGGAAGTAATTCCCATTTTAATACCTGCGTCACATTCTCTGAGTAATTTAATAGTATCTTGCTCTATCAAAAAAACCGACTCCTTATTTTTGTTTTCAAAATAAGTATGTCGGTTTTTATTTATTTTATTCCTCGGTTTTCTTTTTTGTGGGGAATAACAGAGCATAAGCGGCGCCTGCGGCTATAACTGCAACTAACAGATAGATAAGGATTATATACCCTCTGTCGATTTCGTGATACCTGATTACCGCATTACCCGAAAAATGAAGGAAAAATGCCGCCGCTAACCAGCGTTTTTTATTGCCGCAAAGAAGAACCCTGTACAAAATTACACATACAGCGCCTTCAAAAATAACTGTCAAAAGCATTTGCAGAATTTCAAGGAAAAGTGTATAGGCATCAGTATTTGCAACCTGTGTTATATTTGAAATGAAAACATTTGAAATCGGAGCATTTTCATCAATAGCCACCATAATGCTTATAACTGCATTGGCAACCGAAGACAGCACATAGGAAAGCACCATATACGCGGCACAGTAGCCTGCGCCGTAAAGAAGGGAGTCGCCTGTTTCACCCTGCTCTTTAACAATACACTTAAGCCAGATAATGTGTCCTATAAAAGCACAAACCGACAAAAGCGCCGCGTTTATCAGCGCAGAAGACCATTCGGTTTTCTCAATAACGCTTAACATTTCCATTCCCACTGCAAAAACAGTATATACCACCGCATTAAGAAGTGATGCAAAAATCACATAAACAGCCACACCGTCGCGGACCCTTTTCATATTGCCGCCCAGTTTACGCTTTATATAAACCGTAGGTGCAACAGCGCAAACTCCCGCAAGGACAGCCAAAAGCACAAACAAAATTACATTTATCATATCTTCGCCTCCAAAAAAATTATACATCTTTTTTTCTAAATGTCAACGCGGTTTTGACTACGGTACTTAAGAGGGACTTCAGTCGGGTGCTGTTCTTTTAAAATATTGCTTTTTCAAAAAAGCTGTTGTATAATGAATATAATTATTAGGAACAATGGAAAAGAGGTACCGAATATGCGAAACAAGCGTGTTTTTATCGGTTGGAGCGGTGAAGATAACCGTGAAATCGCCAGAATACTTTCCAACAAGCTTGCTGAAAACGGTTTTTCTTCCATTATCGGTGGAGAGTGGAGAAACTCCTTCACCGTAAGCGAAGAAATAATTCATCAGATGAACGGCTGTGATTTTGCTATATTCCTTATCGAAAAGGAAATCAGAAAAAACGATGATGATGAAATAATAAGCATGGGCTTCAACCCCAATGTAATGATGGAGCTTGGATATATGCTTCATAAAATTTCCGACCCTGGCTGTATCAGACGTATCCTTATTAACGCCCTGCCCCACGAATTACCCTCTGACCTGCAGGGGACCTGGACTGACGAAATTAAGAAGGACACCTATAATGAAAATGATAGTCAGGCAAGAAATGCTTCTCTTAGCAAGGTTGCTGATGAAATAATTAAAAAATTCCTTAACCATATTAAAACCTTCAAGCCTACAGATAAACTGGATTATTTTGATAACTGGGAAGAAATAAAGCTTGATATATTTGATTTTGAGGGTGACGTACGTATTGCCGACAAGCTCATTTACGGTATGCAGGCGGCAATCTATTCAGGCGAATTTGATGAGCTTTATAAAACACTTGAAACCATAAAGGAAAAGCTTTCAAAAAAAGACCGTTTTAAAGATTACAGTGCTGTGGCCTGTGCTATGGCAGTGCTTAAGGTTTTCGTCGACTCCAGAAGACTTAGCAATCCTCTTACAGACTCTCAGTTCAGTGACCTGTGTGACGACCTTGAAATCGAATACGAAAAGGATATTACCGATAAGGACCTTAAGGCTTGGTGTTCTATTTTCAGAACCGATAAGTTAGAGCTTTGCTATGAGCTTTGTGCACGCGGACAGGAGGATATAGCGGAAAAAACTGAGCTGTACCGCGAAGCCTTAAAGCTTTGCCACAGGATTCTTGAAAAGATAGACGCTCATATAAACAGCGAAGACCAGGATGTGTCCGGCAAAAGAGATGAAAACTATGCCCTTCTTTACAGAGCCTTCGCAAACCGCAACATTTCTCAGCTACATAAAATTCTTGCAGAGCTTGAGCCCGATAAAGCAACTGTGCATATTGAGCAACAAAAAAAGTACTGTAACGAAACCTATCTCAACAGAAAAGAGCTTTATAACTTTTATAAAAGCTCGGCAAGGGAAAATTCTCGTGCTATGGATCTTGTATCTCAGGAGTATTATATTGCCCTTGTAGAGCAGTATGAATTCGAGGAAAGCTTTACTGAGAAAAAGAAGATAAAACAGACTGCAAAGAAAATTCACGATAAGCTTGTTGACCGTGCAAAAATACAGAATATGATTTTAGAAACCGTAAAAGCTAAAAAAACCGAATTTTTAAGTTAGGGTGTCTTTATGAATACTACAAAAAATATAGCTCTTTTATGTGACTACGGACTTGACGATATTATAGCCACGCTTTATTTATTTGAATATGCCGAAAAGTTTGATAAAATAGATGTTTTGGCTGTGGCGGGTAATATGCCCCTTGATAAAACCTTTGTAAATGCCAAAAGAATTATGACCTATGCTGATACTCTTCCGTCTAATGTGCGTATTGTAGATACCTCCTGTATAGCTCAAAAGGGTGAATGTTTATATTCCATTCACGGCAACGACGGTATAGGAGATGTTTTGCCTGAGGAATATGAAGATAAAGTGCCCGTTATTGACTATCGGGAATGGATAAATCAGGTGGACGACAGCTATACACTTGTAAGCCTCGGTCCCTGTACCGTTACCCTTGATATTATAAAAAACAAGGGCGCTCTTCCTCTTATTATGATGTGCGGTAATATAAATGAGCCGCCTAACTACCACGGTTACGAATTCAATCACGGTATGGATGCCCAAGCCTTTGCTCAGTGTGTTCAATATCCTCACGTTTGTTCAACCCTTGATACCTGCCACTGTGCTGCCTGTGATATGAATAAATCGGATATTAAAGCTCAGGGACTTCTTGGCAAACTGCTTGACCGCTATCACAAAATGTCTATTGACAGAAAAGAAGAAATCTGCAGCGTATATGACCTTACTGCTGTGGTTTATCTTATTCATCCCGAAAGATTTGAAACCTATAGGGCAACAGACCCCTTCGGAAATAAGATTACCGTACTCAGATATATTTCGGATAAACCCCTAATATAGCATAAACACCCCCTCTGTAAAATAGGTATTTATAGAGAGGGGTTATGCTATGAAAAAAACTATCAGAGATTATTCGCTTATTACCATAGGAAGTATTCTTTATGCTTTAAGCACCGCTCTTTTTATATTCCCTCACTGTCTTCTTCTCGGTGGCACAAGCGGAATCTCGGTAATTCTTGAAGCCTTCCTACCTTTTTCACCGGGCTTAATTCTTATGGTGATAAATTTTTCACTCGCTCTACTTGCCTTTGTTATACTGGGAAAGGATATGGCGATAAAAACCATAGTTGGCTCAACCCTTACTTCCGTTTTCATAGGTTTATTTGAAAAGCTTTTAAGTTTTAGTCAGCCTGTTATAAAAAGCGCATTTCTATCCTCTTTAACGGGCGCGACTGTAATTGCCCTTGCAAGTGCCGTTATGTTTTATGTTGAGTCAAACTCAGGCGGTACAGACATTATTGCTCTTATAGTAAAAAAATACTCACGCTTTGATATTGGCAAATCTTTGCTTATAGCCGACATTCTTATCGTTATAGTAGGCGGATTTTTATCAGGTGTTTATATTTTTATGTGCTCATTTTTAGGACTGCTTATAAAAACCCTCGGTATAGATTTCACTATACTGTTAATAAAGAAAAGGATTATTGTTTTTCTGAAAAAAGCAAAACAATAAAAATACCAAAACATTTCTTCAGCTGCAAAAAATACTTGTTTCAAAATCTGATTCGAGTTTGAATGCTTTGACTATCCGTTACGGCGGTGCTATTGACGGCATTGAGGTTATGATAATAACCGAAAAGCCTGTGGAAATAAGCGAAGCACTTATGTATGAATTCGAATGCGGTACAACGAAAATATCCGCAAAGGGTGGATATTCAAATTCTGACAAAACCATAATTTATTTTGTTATAAACCGCTTCCAGATTTCCCGAATGAGAAACATTATACATTCTATTGACAAAAACGCCTTTGTAACCATAAGTGATGTTGCGGATGTTTTTAAAAGTAACGATTGAAGGTTACAATTATGATACATCTTCATTTTTTTCTTGCAAATCCTGCAGTTTTTATGTATAATGTAAAATAACATATTATTTTTTTGGTTTTAACCGAAAATTAGGAGGATTATTATGAAACGTATTTTAGCTATTGTTTTGGCACTGGCTATGGTAATCTGCCTCGCTGCTTGCGGCGGCAGCACTGCTATGACAATGGGTACCGGCGGTACTGCAGGTACATATTACGGCTACGGCGGAATTTTAGGTAATCAGATTAAAACCTCTTCCGGAATTACCGTAAACGTTGTTTCCACTGATGGAAGTAAGGCTAACATTCTTGGTATCGAACAGGGTAACTATCAGTTAGGTACTGTTCAGTCCGATGTTATGGCTTATGCTTACGCAGGCACCCGTTCATTCGAGAAGGAAGGCAAAATTGATTCCTTCCGCGTTATCGGCGGTCTTTATGCAGAGGCTGTTCAGCTTGTAACAATGGATCCCGCTATCAAGAGTGTAGCTGACCTTAAAGGCAAAAAGGTTTCTATCGGCGCTGCAGGTAGCGGTGTTTACTTCAACGCTATCGACATTCTCGGCGCTGCAGGTCTTAAGGAAACCGACATTCAGCCTCAGTATCAGTCCTTTGCTGATTCTGCAGACGCTCTCAAAGACGGTAAGATTGATGCCGCTTTCATAGTTGCAGGCGCTCCCACTCCTGCTATTCAGGAGCTTTGTACCACTGCTAAGGCTTATCTTGTTCCTATTGACGGTGCTGTAGCCGAAGCTCTTATGAAGGCTTCTCCCTACTACACTACTTATAAAATTCCAGCAGGAACCTATGACGGACAGACTGAGGACACTACTACCGTTACCGTTAAGGCTACTCTTATTGTAAGCACCTCTGCAAGTGAGGACGATGTTTATAACATCACAAAGTCAATTTTTGACAACATTGATACTATTACTTCCGCACACGCAAAGGGCGCTGAGCTTTCTCTCGAAAACGCTACAAGCGGTATGACTGCTCCCTTCCATGCAGGTGCTGCTAAATACTTCGCTGAAAAGGGTGTTACTGTAGAAACAAAATAAGTTTCTTCTCCCCGTTTTAACTTCCGATTGGCTGCAGACCAATTAGCTGCAGCCAATCTTATTGTTTATTTTAAAGGATGATTATATGGCACTTTTTAAGAAAAAAGCCGCACCCGAGGTCAATGAGCCAATGGATCTTGACTCGGTAATGAAAAAATTCGACAGAGAGTCCAATACTCGTATATGGGAAGGTATTCCAAAAATTATCGTCACCTGTATACTTGCTGCTTTTTCTGTATTCTGTATCTATGTAACCCTCTTTGCAACATGGCTTGATGAGGTAAGACTTACCTCCTTTATGGCTTTCATTATGTTTATCGGCTTCCTTGTTTTCCCTGCAAAAAAGGGCAAACAAAAAACCAACTATATGCCTTGGTACGATATTCTTTTAATGGTGGCCGGTACAGGCTCTTTCCTTTACTATACCGTTAATGCTGTAGAAATTGTTTCCCGCTTTAAGATTTCTTCCTTTGAAGTGGTTATAGGCATTGTGGGTATCCTTTGCCTTGCCGAGCTTTGCAGAAGAAGTGTAGGTCTGCCTATTCTCTGCGTTGCAGGCGCTTTACTTGTATACGCGCTTATCTGGGGCTCTACAAATCCCGATATTTTTGCACGTATTACAGAAAATGTACGCGTTCTTTTCTACTCTAAGGAAGGAATTCTCTCTACCCCCATTAATGTTTGCTCAAAATACATAGTTATGTTTATTATTTTCGGCGCATTTCTGGAGAGAACAGGTATTGCGGACTTCTTTATTAAAATAGCAAATGCTCTTGTTGGCCGTTTTTCAGGCGGACCTGCAAAGGTAGCTGTTGTCGCTTCTGCACTTGAGGGTATGGTATCAGGCTCCTCTGTTGCTAATACCGTAGGCAGCGGCGCTGTTACTATTCCTCTTATGAAGAGAACAGGCTATAAGCCCGAATTTGCCGCCGCCGCTGAGGCTTCTGCTTCTACAGGCGGACAGATTATGCCTCCCATTATGGGCGCTGCCGCATTCCTTATGGCAGAAACAGTTGGCGTTCCTTATTCAAATATCGTTGTAAGAGCAATACTTCCTGCCGTGCTTTACTTTGCAGGTGTATTTATTACCGTTCACCTTGAGGCAAAGAAGGAAGGACTTCGCGGTCTTACAAAGGAAGAGCTTCCAAGACTAAAGCCCTTACTTAAGCAGACCTATCTTCTCCTTCCCCTTATACTGCTTATTTATCTTGTAGGTACAAGTAAGCGTTCTATTGCTTATGCTGCCGCAATTGCTATCGTTGTTGCAATTATTGTAAGCCTGTTCAACAAGGAGCATCGCATTACTCCTAAGCGTATCTTAGAGGCTCTTGCTGCCGGCGGACAGGGTATGATTACCGTTGCCTCGGCTTGCGGCGTTGCAGGTATCGTTGCAGGTATTATCGGTGTTACAGGACTTGCCTATATGCTCTTTAACGGCATTGTTACTCTGGCGGGAAATCAGGTTATTATCGCTCTGTTCCTTACTATGCTGTGCTGTATCGTGCTTGGTATGGGTGTTCCTACCACTGCAAACTATTGCATTATGGCAGCCACCTGCGCTCCTATCCTTGTTCAGATGGGCGTACCTATGATAGCTGCTCACTTCTTTGTATTCTACTTTGGCATTGTTGCCGACCTTACTCCCCCTGTCGCTCTTGCCGCCTATGCAGGTGCCGCAATTGCTCAGGCAAACCCAATGAAAACTGCCTTCACCTCAACAAAGTTGGCTATCGGCGCATTCATAGTGCCTTATGTATTCGCCCTTAACCCTGCTATGCTGTTTATTGACACTACTGCCCCTGAGGTTATCCTTATCTGTATAACTTCTCTTATAGGAATTTTTGCAGTATCGGCTTCACTGGAGGGTTATTTCCTGCACCGTATGGCATGGTACGAAAGAATTGTCAGTGCAGTGGGCGGACTTCTTCTTATTTATCCAGGTATAGTTACAGATGCTGTCGGACTTGCTCTTGTAGCATCAGTCTTATTGATTCAGTTCCTTAATAAAAAGAAGTATCAGCCTTTGGCAAAATAAAAATCTCATAAAGCACAGGAGAACAATTTTGTTCTCCTGTTTTTTTGTTCATTTTTACAGTAGTAAATTATTACCGAATATGATATAATGTTTGCGATTTGTCAAAACTCTGACCGGTCTGAAGGGCTGATAAAAATAAAGGAGGATTCAATATGGCAGCAACAAGGGTTATACATCACCACCATCACTTCACCGATAATGTATATGCTTTTATAAAGAAAAATATTGTTATGTTTATAGCACTTATTGCCGCACTTGCTACCTCTATTGCTGTTCCTCCCGATTCTTTGTATCTCGGATATTTCGATTTCAAAACCCTTACCTGTCTTTTTTG
>JBGUVH010000098.1:0-6227 GCA_045134215.1 Acutalibacteraceae bacterium | reverse complement strand
GATTACACCTATAAACTTTGACCGCGGCGCTTCGTTACGTGACCTGTTTCGTCCACCGGACGCGGTCACGACCTCACCCGACGAGCTACCAACTGCTCTACCCCGCGATATATAGGCGCAAACCTTGTTTGCCTAACTATTATAACACATATTTTTCAATTTGCAAGTATTTTTTGAAAAATAAATTAAAATGATTGATAATTTATTGTCATTCTTTTTTCTTGCTCTTTTTATTTGTATGATTTATAATATATTATATGCAGATTATCTATTATAATTCATAAAGGAGGTTTTTTCTTGGAACTTAAAGAAACAATACTGTCTCCCGTTGGAAAAACCAGAGGCGGTACTCACCTTCCTCACCATAAAAACACTTCGCTATGTGAATCGGTTCTTTTACCTACTCCGGACAAGGTTATTATTCCTATGCGTCAGCATATAGGTGCTGCCTGTGAGCCTGTTGTTAAAAAAGGCGATAAGGTATATGTGGGCACATTGATAGGGGATATTGACCGTCTTGTCAGCGCTCCTGTTCATTCAAGCGTTTCGGGTACGGTCGAAAAAATTGACAAGATTCTTATGCCTGATGGACAGTATGTAGATGCTGTGTTTATTGATTCTGACGGCGAGATGACTCCTGACCCGAAGCTTAAAGCTCCTGTGATAAAGACAAAGGAAGACCTTATCATCGCTACCCGCGACTGTGGACTTGTAGGTCTTGGAGGAGCAGGTTTTCCCGCCCACGTTAAATTCAGAGTGAAGGATGACGTTCATCTTGATACACTTATTGTTAACGGCGCTGAATGTGAACCCTATATTACTGCAGATGAAAGATGCTGTCTTGAGGATTACAGTGATATTTTAGAGGGTGTATACCTTATTAAAGAAATGCTTGGCATTGAAAGAGTAATTATAGCTGTGGAAAACAATAAGGAAGAGGCTATCGAAAAGCTTTACGAGGTTGCCTGTGATACAAGAGATACAGACGATACCGTAAAGGTTATGCGCCTTACTACTCGCTATCCTCAGGGCGCTGAAAAGGTGCTTATTTACTCGGTGCTTAAAAGAAAGGTTCCTGCAGGAAAGCTACCCAGTGACGTTGGCTGTGTCGTTATGAATGTTTCCTCTGTTGCTGCTCTTTACAGATATGTAAGAACGGGAATGCCCCTTGTAAACAGACGTCTTACCGTTGACGGTGGTGCGGTGACAGAACCGAAGAATCTTATTGTTCCTATCGGTACAAAGGTAAGCGATATTCTTGATTTTTGCGGAAGAAACGAGGACGGACCCTCAAGGCTTCTTCTTGGCGGACCTATGATGGGAACTGCTCTTCCCAGTGACGATTTTGTTATAACAAAAACCAACAACGCGATTCTTTCTCTTGTGGAGGACGAAATACCCCGTCCCACAGGCTGTATACATTGCGGAAGATGTGCCGCGCACTGTCCTATGAAGCTTAATCCTTCTGCAGTTGAACAGGCACTCACTGCAAATAGTGTTGACAGAATAAGAAGTCTTTATGCAGATTACTGTATGGAATGTGGAAGCTGTGCCTATAGCTGTCCTGCAAGAAGACCTCTTGTGCAGATTATGAGAATGGCAAAAAAAGAATTAAGGAGGAATGCTAAATGACAAATAAATTAATAGTAAGCTCCTCTCCTCATATTCACACACCTGATACCACAAGCGGTATAATGCTTGATGTTATTGTTGCTCTTCTTCCTGCCGCCGCCTTCAGTATTGTACTTTTCGGTTGGCGCGCCGCACTGATTATTGCAGTATGTATAGTTTTCAGTGTGCTTTTTGAGGTTCTTGCCTGTAAGCTTTTCGGACACGATGTTACCGTTCGTGATTTAAGCGCTGTTGTTACAGGTCTGCTTTTAGCTCTTAATCTTCCTCCCTCTATTGCGGGAAAGAATATATGGATGGCAGTTGTGGGCTGCTTTGTGGCAATATTTATTGTAAAGCAGATGTTCGGGGGACTTGGTCATAACTTCGTTAACCCTGCTATCGCCGCAAGAATTGTGCTTCTTGTGTCATTCCCTGCTCAAATGACCTCTTACTATGCTCCCTTCAGTAACGCTGTGACCGAGGCTACTCCTCTTGCTAATCCCGATATTAATCTTTCTGTTAAAGAGCTGCTTTTCGGAACCTATGGCGGAAGTATAGGTGAAACCTCTGTACTGCTTCTTATTATCGGCGGTCTTTACCTTATAATAAGAGGAATTATCAAGCCTATAATTCCTGTCACCTTTATAGGAAGTGTAGCTCTGCTTACTCTTATACTCGGTGGTGACCCTGTATTTGCTGTTTGCTCAGGCGGAGTGGTGCTGGGTGCTGTGTTTATGGCTACAGATTATGTTACAAGCCCCACTACCGATTTAGGAAAAGCTATTTTCGGTCTGGGCTGCGGTATTATAACCGTTATAATACGTTCGGGCGCTGCTGTTGAAGGCGTTTCATATGCAATACTGTTTATGAATCTTCTGGTTCCCCATATTGACCGCATTACAGTGCGCAAACCATTTGGATGGGAGGCGCCTGAAAAATGAAAAAAATAGATATAAACCGTGTTCCCGTAACTACTGCTATACTTTTTATTATATGTATTTTGGTTACTGCTGCTCTTGCAGGAACTAATTATATTACAAAAGACAGAATTGCTGCCCTTAACCAAAAGGCAGAAAAGAATGCTATGGCTCTTGTGCTGCCTGCCGATAATTACAGTAAGCACGAAATTCAGGTTGATTCTCAGCTTTATAGCTATTATAAAGCCGATAAAGCAGGGAAGACAGCAGGCTATCTTATTACTGTTTCTGAAAACGGTTACGGCGGCGAGATAAAGGTTATGGTGGGTGCTGATACAACCGGTAAGGTTACAGGAGTTAAAATTCTTGCGGCAGATGATGAAACCCCAGGTCTTGGCGCAAATGTTAAAAACAAAAGCTTTTATGAACAGTACATCGGAAAGGTTAAAGATGTGATTTTACAGAAAAATCAGGCTGACTCTTCCAAAAATGAAGTAAAGGCTGTAACCGGTGCTACTATTTCTTCAACTGCTGTAAATAAGGCAGTAAACAATGCTCTTAATGTAATTGATATAGTTATAAGCTCAGAAAAAGCAGTCGATGTAGGGGAGGGTGAATAATATGGCAAAAAATAAAACACTATCTTATTTCACCAACGGTATCCTTACCGAAAATCCCGTTCTTCGCCTTGTGCTCGGTACCTGTCCAACCCTTGCTGTTACAACAGCATTTATGAACGGTATCGGAATGGGCGTTGCGGCAACCATAGTTCTTGTATGCTCCAATGTCGTTATTTCACTGCTTCGGAATGTTATTCCTCAAAAGGTAAGAATTCCTGCCTTCATTACCATTATTGCAGGCTTTGTAAGTATAGTTCAGCTTCTTGTTAAAGCCTATGCTCCTGCAATTGATAAATCTCTTGGAATTTTTCTTCCCCTTATAGTTGTTAACTGTATAATACTTGCAAGAGCAGAAATGTTTGCAAGTAAAAACAGTGTTCTCCCAAGCCTTCTTGACGGACTTGGAATGGGTGTAGGCTTTACCGTAACCCTTGCTCTTATGGGACTTATCCGTGAGATTCTTGGTACAGGTCAGGTGGCTATCAGTGAGGATTTCATTATTCCTCTGACCTCTGCTCTGGGAATTGAGCCTATGCTTCTCTTTATTCTTCCACCCGGTGGCTTCTTTGTATTCGGTCTGCTTATTGCTCTTTCCAATAAGATAGCAACTATTAAGGGCAAAAAGGCTGCTGAAAATATTGGCTGTGAGGGATGTCCTTCAAAGAGCGTATGTCAGCTTTTAGAGGAAGAAAAGAAAAATACCGAAAAGGAGGAAAACGTTAATGCTTAGTTCTATTGTTTCCATTATCCTTGCGGGTATTTTCACCGATAATATGGTGCTTTCAAAGTTTCTCGGTATATGCCCTTTTCTTGGTGTTTCCAAAAAGGTTTCAACGGCTGTGAGTATGGGTGGGGCAGTTACCATAGTAATGCTTCTTGCTACTGCTGTAACCTGGCCTATATACCACTTTTTCCTTGAAGAAAAATATGCATATCTCCAAACGGTAGTATTTATTCTCATTATTGCCGCTCTTGTTCAGCTTCTTGAGATAATTATAAAGAAATTTCTTAAATCTCTTTATAAGTCTTTTGGAATTTATCTTTCTCTTAGTACCACAAACTGTGCCGTACTCGGTATAACCCTTCTAAACTTTACAAGTAATTACGGTTATGTTGAGTCACTTTTCAATGCTCTGGGCGCAGGACTTGGTTTTACACTTGCTATGTTTATTTTCTCAGGTGTCCGCGTAAGACTTGAAGCCTCTAATATACCTAAAGGTCTTCAGGGACTTCCCATAACACTTATTGCGGCAGCGCTTGTTTCCCTGTCCTTTATGGGATTTGCAGGAATATAAGGGGGTAAGACTATGTTGGAAATAATTATCCCTGTTTTAATAGTAGCATTTATAGGTCTTGTTCTTGGACTGGGACTTTCTCTTGCAGGTAAATATCTGTCAGACCCGCCTGATAAAAAATTAGAGGCAATAAGAGAGGCTCTTCCCGGGGCTAACTGCGGCGCCTGTGGATATACAGGCTGTGATGATTATGCAGCAGCCGTTAAGGACGGTATTGCAGAGCCTAATTTGTGTATCCCAGGTGGAAAGGATACTGCCACAGCTCTTTCAGAGGTGTTGGGTATAGAAGTGTCCACTACCGAAAAGGTTGCTTTTGTTGCTTGCGGCGGTGACTGCTATAAGGCTTCTTCAAAATATGCATATAGCGGAATGGTAAGCTGTGCAGCAGCGGCTGCCCTTTATGACGGTCCTATGGACTGTGCTTTTGGCTGTATCGGTTTTGGAGATTGTGCAAAGGTTTGTGAGTATGGGGGAATTGAAATTGTAGACGGTGTTGCCAGAGTTGACAGCCGTATTTGTAAAGCCTGTGGAAAGTGTGTTAATGTTTGTCCTAAAAAGGTTATCACTCTGGTGCCTAAGGGAAATAATCTTAAGGTGCGCTGTCTTAATACCGATAAGGGTGGTAAGACAATGAAGGTGTGCGAGGTAGGCTGTATAGGCTGTACTAAGTGCGTAAAGGAATGCAAATACGACGCAATTAAGGTGGAAAACTTCCTTGCAAAAATCGACCCCCAAAAATGTACGGGCTGTGGCGAATGTATACTTGTTTGTCCAAGAGGCTGTATAACCAAATGAAAACTGTATTAAATAACAAGCCGCGACTGTATCTTCTTGATACAGTTCGCGGCATAACACTTTTAAGTATGATTCTTTATCATACTTTATGGGACCTTGTATATATTTACAGGGTAAATCTTCCTTGGTACAGAGGTACCGTCGGATATGTGTGGCAGCAAAGCATTTGCTGGACCTTTATATTGCTTTCGGGCTTTTGCGTGGGTCTGGGAAGAAATACATTTAAAAGAGGCATAATCGTATTTCTTGGCGGTGTGCTTGTTTCCTTGGTAACTTATCTTTTTATGCGTGAGAATGTAGTTGCATTTGGAATACTTACCTTTATGGGTATAGCTATGATATTTGTAGCACTGACAGAAAAAATACTTATAAAGATAAATACCGTTATAGGTATGGCTGTGTCGGCAGTTGTGTTCTTTATAATGAGAAACATAAATGACGGGTGGCTCGGGTTTGAAAATCTGAAAATTTTGAAGCTTCCCGATTTTCTGTATAAAAATTATATTACTGCATTTCTCGGCTTTCCTCACAGAGAGTTTTACTCTTCTGACTATTTTCCCTTTTTACCTTGGATATTTCTTTTCCTGACAGGGTATTTTCTTTATAAAATATTAGAAAAGCACAAAGAAAGGCTATTTTCAAAAGGAAAGGTTTTTTTGCTTTCCTTTATCGGCAGACACACATTGATTATTTATCTTTTGCACCAGCCATTGATATACGGAATACTTTATCTTATTTACAATATATAAAATCAGCTCATCAAAACATAGCAAAGTTTTGATGAGCTGTAATTAATTATAAAAGGTTTTTATTTATAATTGAGGATGCCAGTATCATAACAGCAGCAGTGCAGGCTGAGGAAATGGCGGATGTTATATTTCCGCTTATTAAACCAGTAAAGGCGGAAATGGCTGAAAATACACCTAACAGGATAAGCCAGTTTTTAGCGGCAAGGGTATATCGGTTTTCAAGCTGACCTGTAGGAATTC
>JBGUVH010000097.1:0-6432 GCA_045134215.1 Acutalibacteraceae bacterium | reverse complement strand
GGTAACCTTATCCGTGAGTGCGGTGTACTTAATTCTCTTTCGGATACAGCGCAGAACGTTCTTGCTAACCTTATTACCATATTCCTTGGCATAACCATTGCATCAAAAATGTATTATGAGCAGTTCTTGAAGCCTGAAACCCTTATGATTTTAGGACTTGGACTTATCGCATTTATTTTTGATACTGCAGGCGGTGTGCTTTTTGCAAAATTCTTAAACCTCTTTATGAAGGAGAAAATGAACCCAATGATTGGTGCGGCAGGTATCTCTGCATTCCCAATGTCAGGACGTATTGTTCACAAAATGGGACTTAAAGAAGACCCACAGAACTTCCTTCTTATGCATTCTATCGGTGTAAACGTTTCAGGACAGATAGCCTCTGTTATCGCAGGCGCTCTTATCCTTAACTTCTTTATGTAATGGAGGTACAAATATGAATTGGTTGAAATTTATTGAATATCTCCCGTATATGGGCAAGGGTATGTTGGCTATACTAATAGTAATAGGAATTATAATTCTTGTTACCGGTGGTCTTAACAAGCTCGTTAATAAAATATCTAACAAAGATTAATAATGATGCGCACCGGTGGATTTTCCATCGGTGCTTTTTGTAGAAAAAGGATGATTTTATGAGAAAAACAAAAATAGTATGTACGATAGGTCCTGCCTGTACCGACGAAAATACTCTTAAGGAAATGTGTAAAGCAGGAATGAACGTCGCCAGACTGAACTTTTCTCACAACACCTATGCCGACCATCAGAAACGAATTGACCTTATAAAAAAAGTGCGCAGAGAGCTTAATATGCCTATTGCTATTATGCTTGATACCAAGGGACCCGAATACCGAATCAAAACCTTTGAAAAAGGTAAAATCATCTTAAGTGAAGGTGACACCTTTAGCTTTACCACAAAAGAGGTAATCGGAAACGAAAAACGGGTGAGCGTCACATATAAAAATCTTATAAAGGATTTGAATGTTGGAGATAAAATTTTGCTTAATAACGGACTTTTATCCTTTACGGTTAAAAGCCTTACCGATACCGACGCTGTTTGCGAAACGGTTATAGGAGGAATTCTTTCAGACAGAAAAAGTATGAGCTTCCCGGGTAAAGTATTAAAGCAAATTTATCTCAGTGAGCAAGACAAAAGTGATATTCTTTTCGGTATAAAAAATGACATTGACTTTATTTCATGCTCATTTGTTTCCTGTAAGCAGGACCTGATTGATGTTAAGCAATTTATAAAGGACAACGGCGGCGACAATATAGGTATTATTGCAAAAATCGAAAATCAGTCAGGTATTGATAACATTGAAGATATATGCAGTGAATGTGAGGGCATTATGATAGGCAGAGGTGATATGGGTGTAGAAATTCCCTTTGAGGCGCTTCCTGCTGTTCAAAAACGTCTTATCACTAAATGCCGACTCCTTGGGAAAAAAGTAATTACGGCTACAGAAATGCTTGAATCAATGATAACAAACCCCCGTCCCACCCGTGCAGAAATTTCAGACGTTGCAAATGCTGTATACGACGGCACAAGCGCCATTATGTTGTCAGGAGAAACCGCCGCAGGCAAATATCCTGTGCTGACCGTAAAAACTATGTCGGATATTGCTGAGCATACCGAAAATAACATTCACTATAATAAGAGGTTCAAAAACAATTCCTTTGAAATACGAAATACCGCAGATGCTGTTTCCCATGCTACCTGTACCATGGCTATTGATATAGCTGCAAAGGCTATAGTTGCCTGCTCAATTTCTGGAATAACCGCACGAATGGTTTCCCGTTTCCGCTCTCCAGTTGATATTATCGGTCTTACAACAAACGAAAAAACCTATAGAAAGCTGTCTCTCTCATGGGGAGTTATTCCAGCCAAATGTGAATTATATAACTCAACCGATGTGCTTTTCTTTAATGCAAATAAAACCGCTAAAGAGCTTTTAAAGCTTGAGAAGGGTGATAAAATAATTATCACAAGCGGTATAACAAACGGGTTGTCAGGTAACACAGACACAATAAAAATTGATACTATTTAAAACAAAACCGTTCTTACGAGCGGTTTTATTTGTGTCAGTAACTCTTTTCTTGAATAGTATGTAAGAGAAAAATTACATCTAAAAGAAAAGAGTGAAAAAATGAAAAGCTATACCGTTGCGCTTATTGGTAATCCAAATGTGGGAAAAAGCACACTTTTCAATAAGCTTACAGGAAAAAAACAGCATACAGGCAACTGGGCGGGTAAAACAGTAGAAATAGCAAAATCTGTTTATAAAACCAAAGATGCCTTTTATCATATAGTTGATTTACCTGGTATTTATTCTCTTGATTTCAAATCTCCAGAAGAAAAAATAGCAAAGGATTTTCTTTTATCAAAACAGTTTGATGCAGTAATTATTCTTACTGATGCTACTGACCTTAAAAGAAATTTTCACCTTACTCTACAGGTGCTTAAAATTTGCCCTAAATCCATACTGTGCATCAATATGATGGATGAGGCAAAACGCCGAGGCATAACAATAGACACTGCCGGTCTTTCAAAGGCGCTGTCAGTACCTGTAATAACCTGCAGTGCAAGAAAAAATATAGACAGTGTTAAGGAAGCATTAACCCATATTGATGAGTTAAGCGAAAAAAATCTCATCCTTCCCAAAAAAGAAGAGCTTATCCAAAACTATGTAACCTACAGTATTGACAGGGTAGCAAAGAAAGAAAGGCTTATTGATAGTATACTCTGCGGTAAATATACCGCTGTACCCATAATGGTCCTCTTTTTAGCGGTAATTTTATGGATAACAATAGTAGGAGCCAATTACCCCTCAGAACTTCTTGCTGAGCTTCTCAGCATTATAGGAGAAAAGCTTGGCGGTCTGCTTCTATCTCTCAATCCACCAATGTGGCTTTACGGAATACTTATAGACGGCGCATACTCGGTTACCGCTCAGGTGGTATCGGTTATGCTTCCGCCAATGGCTATATTTTTCCCTCTTTTCAGTCTGCTTGAGGAAAGCGGTTTTCTTCCCCGTATCGCGTTAAATCTGGATACTCCCTTTAAAAAAGCGGGAAGCAGCGGAAAACAGGCGCTTACTATGTGTATGGGGCTTGGCTGTAATGCGGTGGGTGTAACAGGCTGCAGAATCATTCCCTCTGATAAGCAACAGCTTATAGCTATACTCACAAACAGCTTTATGCCCTGTAACGGAAGATTTCCCACAATAATTCTGCTTATAGGCATAATGCTGGGACACTTTACCACTTCCCTGTTAAGTGCTGTGTTGCTGACATTATTCATATTACTTGCGGTTATTGTAACCCTTTTAATAACCAAAGTTTTAAGCAGAATATTGACAGGTGAAAACATATCCGTCATAATTGAGCTGCCGTCATATAAAAAACCGCCTATAATTAAAATCCTCACCGAATCCCTTATACACAAAGCGCTTCATATTTTAGGCAGAGCCCTTATAGTATCTGCCCCAGCAGGAATCGTTCTCTGGTTGCTTGGAAACATTCATATAAACAGCTCTTCTATTTTAATTCTTATGTCCGAGTTTTTAGAACCCATAGGCAGCCTTCTTGCTATGGACGGTGTTATACTTCTGGCTTTTATACTTGGAATTCCTGCTAACGAAATCGTGCTTCCCATAGCTGTTATGATTTATACCGCCAGCCGTAATATATCAGCCGTATCCACAGAAGAAATAAAAAGCATACTTCTGACAGGAGGCTGGGATTTCTTCACAGCACTGAGCGTAGCGCTGTTTTCCCTTTTTCATTGGCCCTGCGCCACCACCCTGCTCACAATTAAAAAGGAAAGCAACAGCCTTAAATACACACTTCTTTCCCTAATCATTCCCACCGCTATAGGTTTTATACTTTGTAGCTGTGTAAATCTCTGTAAATTACTGTTTATCTCTGTATTTTAGATTGAAACTTTTTCAAAGCAACCTTTACGGGTTGCTTTTTTGGTTAATTTATTAACAATTTGTGCCACTTAAAATTGTTATTTTTGATTAAAATGATAAATTTAATATTTTATTAAATTTACTATTGTTTATTCAGGATATTTTTAGTATAATAATATGGGTTAATTTGTATCTACTTTTAACTTAAAATTTATATATATAGGAGGTTACAAGATATGAGCGATACTTTATTCGTGTGCTTAATGGGCATGGGCACCGTATTTGTTGGTCTGATATGCATCATAATTGTATGTAAGATAGTCAGCGGCATTATACGGCTTTCTGAAAAAGCACCTGCAAAAACTGCAGAAGCTACCCCTGCTCCCGCCGCACAGCCTGTCGGTGAGGAAATCCCCGATAAACAGCGTATTATCGCTGCCGTTTCGGCTGCTATTGCCGAAGAGCTGGGAACCGATGTGGGCGCCCTTCGTATTTTATCATTTAAAAAACTGTAATTAATTTTTCTTATAAAGAAAGGAAAGAAAAAACAATGAAAAAGTATAATGTTAATGTAAACGGTACTATGTATGAAATCACTTTAGAAGTTGTTGACGGCGCTGACGTAAAAGTTCCTGTTGCTCCTGCTGCCGCACCCGCACCTGCTCCTGTAGAGGCTGCTCCCGCTGCTCCCGCCGCTGCCGCTGAAGGCGAACAGGTTAACAGCCCTATGCCAGGTAACATCCTTGCTGTTAATGTAAATGTTGGTGACACCGTTAAGGCTGGACAGGTTCTTATGATTTTAGAGGCTATGAAAATGGAAAACGAAATCATGGCAGGCGTTGACGGAAAAATCGTTTCCCTTAATGTTCAGAAGGGTTCTACCGTTGAAACCGGAGCTCTTCTCTGTGTAATCGGTTAATCTCATTCGGAGGATATACTGATGAAAAATAGATATTTAAAGGCTCTGTTTGCTGTTTTACTTGCAACCGTTCTCCTTTTTGCAGGTATGAGTGTTTTTGCGACAGGTAACACAGAGCAGACTGATGCTCCTGCTACTACACAGGAAGCTGAAATAGTTCCCGAAGAAGCTATTAAAAACTTCCTTGGCGAAACAGGATTTAAGGCTGTATTCGGCAATATTGCAAAAGGTCTTTCGGGCGAAGGCGCTCCCTTTGAAAATTTTGTAGCTAACTATGGCTATCTTGTTATGATTCTCATTTCCTTTGTTCTTTTATACCTTGCTATCGGTAAGGGCTTCGAACCCCTTCTTCTCTTACCTATTGCTTTCGGTATGCTGCTTACAAATCTTCCCGGTGCTAATATGTTCCATGAAGCAATTTTTGCAGGCGGACATATCAACTGGGCTGAGCTTGCCAACACAGGCGGTCTTCTCGACTTCCTTTATCTCGGTGTTAAGCTGGGTGTTTATCCCTGTCTTATTTTCCTTGGTGTAGGCGCTATGACCGACTTCGGTCCCCTTATTGCAAACCCCAAAAGCTTACTTCTCGGTGCTGCTGCGCAGCTTGGTATCTTCATGACTTATATAGCCGCATCCAGTTGGTTAGGCTTTAAACCTTTTGAAGCAGCTTCCATCGGTATCATAGGCGGTGCTGACGGTCCTACTGCTATCTTTGTAACCAGTAAGTTAGCTCCCCATCTTTTAGGACCTATTGCTGTTGCTGCATATTCCTATATGGCTCTCGTTCCTGTAATTCAACCTCCTATTATGAAGCTTCTTACCACAAAGAAGGAACGTATGATAGTTATGAAGCCTTTAAGAGAGGTTTCCAAGAAGGAAAAAATTATTTTCCCAATTGCTGTTACTGTATTCGTAGCACTTCTCGTTCCCTCTGCCGCTCCTCTGGTTGGCTGTCTTATGCTCGGTAACCTCTTTAAAGAGAGCGGTGTTGCTGAACGTCTTTCAAAAACTGTTCAGAATGAGCTGATGAATATTGTTACAATATTCCTCGGTGTAACCGTTGGTGCTACAGCTACCGCCAATACATTCCTTAAAGCACAGACTCTTTATATAATCCTTATGGGTGTTGTTGCCTTTGGTATGGGTACCGCAGGCGGTGTGATTCTCGCTAAGATTATGAATCTTTTCTTAAAGACAAAGATAAATCCCCTTATAGGTTCTGCAGGTGTTTCTGCTGTTCCTATGGCAGCACGTGTTTCTCAGACTGTCGGTCAGAAAGAAAACCCCAAGAACTTCCTTCTTATGCACGCTATGGGCCCCAATGTTGCAGGTGTTATCGGCTCGGCTATCGCTGCCGGTGTACTTCTCGCACTCTTCGGTTAGCCAAAGCATTTAAACTCGAACCAGCCTTAAAGGATGGTTTTTAGGCGTCTTTCGGCTCATTGTCACACATAGGCGATAGCCTTATGTGCTTCGCTTCACCAAAATCCTCACAAAAAACCGTTCCTTTAAGGTCGTAGAATTTTGTGAATAAAGGATTTTTTGATTGGCGAGGCACAAAACGCAGTAAATCCTGACGGATTTACGAGTATTTTAACAAAGCCA
>JBGUVH010000096.1:0-12197 GCA_045134215.1 Acutalibacteraceae bacterium | reverse complement strand
TTCCTATGATATGCAATAGAGTAATAACCATATCTCTGCTTTGCGCATGATTTGCTTCGTAAATATTTGCGACTTTGCTGGTTCCGTTAGAAAGTTCTGCCAAACGATTATCAGACATTTTTTTCTCCTTTTACAAAAATGTGCCGCATTGAAAGATGCGGCACATTTTATGCATCAATATTAATTCATAATATAAATTTTATTACATACACTCTTTGATTATTTGTTAAGTGCCTCATTAACTGCAACAGCACAAGCAACTGTCATACCAACCATCGGGTTGTTACCTGCACCGATAAGACCCATCATCTCAACGTGAGCAGGAACGGAAGAGGAACCTGCAAACTGAGCATCAGAGTGCATTCTTCCCATAGTATCGGTCATACCGTAGGAAGCAGGACCTGCAGCCATATTATCGGGATGGAGAGTTCTACCTGTACCACCGCCGCTTGCTACTGAGAAGTACTTCTTGCCCTGTTCGATACATTCTTTCTTATAGGTACCTGCAACTGGATGCTGGAAGCGGGTGGGATTAGTAGAGTTACCGGTGATAGAAACGTCAACACCCTCAAGATGCATAATAGCAACGCCTTCACGAACATCGTCTGCACCATAGCAACGAACCTTAGCACGCTCACCGTCAGAGTAAGCAATTTCTTCAACTACATTTACCTTACCGGTATAGTAGTCAAACTTGGTCTGAACATAGGTAAAGCCGTTGATACGGGAAATAATTTTAGCGGCATCCTTACCAAGACCGTTAAGGATTACGCGAAGAGGTTCTTTTCTTGCTTTGTTAGCACTTTTTGCAAGGCCTATTGCACCTTCAGCAGCAGCAAAGGATTCGTGACCTGCAAGGAAAGCGAAGCACTTAGTTTCATCGCGGAGAAGCATAGCACCGAGATTACCGTGGCCAAGACCTACCTTACGGTCGTCAGCAACAGAACCTGGGATACAAAATGACTGAAGACCAAGACCGATTTTCTCAGCAGCCTCAGCAGCACTTGCAGCCTTATCCTTAATAGCGATAGCACAGCCTACAACATAAGCCCAAGCAGCATTCTCAAAACAGATAGGCTGAATACCCTTTACGATGTTATAAGCATCTACACCTGCTTCGTCGCAGATTTTCTTAGCTTCTTCAATAGAAGCGATTCCGTGTTTATTAAGCTCAGCATTGATTTGGTCAATACGTCTCTCATAACTTTCAAATAAAGCCATAACTTAGGTACCTCCTATATTATTCTTCACGGGGGTCGATGAGCTTAGCAGCGTCATCAACGCGTCCGTACTGGCCGCTTGCTTTTTCCAAAGCTTCGTTTGCGTCCATACCTTTTTTAATCATATCCATCATTTTGCCGAGGTGAACAAACTTATAACCTGTAATCTGGTCATCCTTGTCAACAGCAATCTTGGTGATATAGCCTTCAGCAAGTTCGAGGTAACGGGGGCCCTTAGACTTGGTAGCATAGGTAGTACCTACCTGAGAACGAAGTCCTTTACCAAGGTCTTCAAGACCTGCACCGATAGGCAGACCGTCTTCGGAGAAAGCAGTCTGGGTACGGCCATAAACAATCTGTAAGAAAAGCTCTCTCATAGCGGTGTTGATAGCATCACAAACAAGGTCTGTGTTAAGAGCTTCAAGAATGGTTTTGCCAACAAGAATTTCAGAAGCCATAGCTGCAGAGTGAGTCATACCCGAACAGCCTAAAGTTTCAACAAGAGCTTCCTCGATAACGCCTTCTTTAACGTTAAGAGTAAGCTTACAGGTACCCTGCTGTGGAGCACACCAGCCCACACCGTGAGTAAGACCGGAAACATCCTTTACTTCTTTTACCTGAGTCCAGGCGCCTTCCTGAGGAATAGGAGCAGGGCCATGGTATGCGCCCTTGGCAAGAGGACACATTTTTTCTACTTCATGTGAGTATTTCATAAAAAAACTCCTTTCGGTTATTGGGTTTATTTAAATCAAAAATAAACACTATGTTGATATTTTACCACATATCAAAAAAATGTGCAACACAAAACTTAGGGAAATTGACAGAATTTTCACATATTATGTAAATTTATATAGGACCAATATTATTTTTTGTTTAGATTAATAAATCGTTGACTTTTATATTTAAAGGTCTTAGAATATATACAGTTAAGGAGTGATATCTATGAACGAAATTTTCCAGAAAATCAGTAATGTTGGTCTTGTGCCTGTTATTAAGCTCAATGACCCTGAAAAAGCGGTTCCTCTTGCAAAGGCTCTTGCAAAGGGCGGTATTCCTGTAGCAGAGGTAACCTTCCGTGCAGCAGGTGCTGACAAGGCTATTGCCAATATTGCAAAAGAGCTTCCCGATATCCTTGTAGGCGCAGGTACCGTTGTTACCATTGAACAGGTTAAAAAGGCAGTAGATGCGGGTGCCAAATACATTATTTCCCCCGGCTTTGACCCTGAAGTAGTAGGCTACTGTGTGGAAAACGGTATTCCTGTTACCCCCGGCTGTACCAATCCTTCTGAAGTAAGTGTTGCTACAAAAATGGGTCTTGAGATTGTTAAGTTCTTCCCTGCCGAAGCTGCAGGCGGTCTTAAGGTACTTAAAGCTCTTTCCGGTCCCTTCCCCAAGATGAAATTTATCCCCACAGGCGGAATCGGCCCCGATAATCTTAACGATTATCTTGCCTTCCCAAAAATTGTTGCTTGCGGCGGTAGCTGGATGGTTCCCGAAAAAATGGTTGACAGTGAAGACTGGGACGGCATAACCGCTCTTGCTGAGGAAGCTGTAAGAACAATGCTCAAGCCTCATATCTCTCACATCGGTATAAACAGCGAAAACGAAGCTGAGGCAAAGAAAACTGCTGAAATGTTCGCAGGACTTCTCGGAAGCTGCACCGACATCGGCAAGGCTTTCTTTGTTGGCAATCGCGAGGTTGAGGTAATGAAGAATATGGGTATGGGCAGACTCGGTCACATTGCTCTTTGTGTTACCAGTGTTCCCCGTGCTATTCATTACTATGAAAACAAGGGCTTTACCTTTGATATGAGCACAGCAACATATAAGGAAGACGGAAGCATTAAATTTGTTTACTTTAACGGTGACTTCGGCGGCTTCAATGTTCATCTAGTAGAAAAATAAAAACAAATCAAAACCCCGATGCCGTTATAGCATCGGGGAATTATTTTACTTGTACATTGGTAACACCCTTATAGACTAAATTCTTTTAAATCTTATATTGTACATTGGTCTCACCATAGTATTATTTTTCTAAAATAAGGCTTATATTTTTTCAGCAGATTTTTCTCTCTGCAGATAACATAACTTAAAACTTAAATTTTTCAAAAACTTATATTAACTAAAAATTATTATATATTAAATTTGTCACAAGCCTTTGGATATGAAGTTAATACTTTTTGGGACTCACCTCTTTCAGTGTGATGTTTTCTCCTGTACAGGTTCGGCTTCCATTTTCATTGGTATCAGCCACCTTTCTTTTCGCCTTTCTTTTTTCTGTCTTTATTATAGTACATAATTACCTATTTGTCAAGTGTTTTGTGCAAAATTTTTATTTATTTTTGAAAAAAAGTTATGAACAAAAACGCTCTGAACCTATTTTTAAACGGTTTCAGAGCGCTTTTCTGTTTTATTCGTAATCCACTACATTAACCCAACGGTGCAAAAACTCTGCTTCTTCGGGTTTGCCCTTTACAGACTGCGATGCTGCAACGATGGGCATCCATTCCTGAACATACTGCTTTGCAGTATCACTCTTCTTGCAGAAAAGATTTAAATACTTATCTGCTGTTTCCTGCTGTCCGTTAAGACAGAACAGCAGATAAGAACGGGCAACATCGGCTGAAGCATTACCCTGTGTTGCGTGTGCCCAGTCAATAATATACGCCTCTCCCTTATCGCTTATAATAATGTTAGAGGGGTTAAAATCACCGTGACAAACCTTTGTATGCTTAGGCATACTCTCAAGTCTTGTATGAAGCTCATAACGGGTGGTAGCATCAAAGGAGGACTCACTTATTTTACGGTTCATTTTATCCTTAAGCTTATTAAGAAGAGGTGCCTTTTTAGAATGTACCGTCATCTGTAAATCAACAAACAGCTCAAGATATTCATCTTTTTTTTCGGGATTTTCTTCCATAAGCGAAGCTAATGTCTTACCGCTTATATATTCGGAAACTATAGCCCAGTTTCCGTCCACCTTCATTACCTCAATTATAGACGGTATGCTAAGTCCTGTTTCTTCAACCCTTGCCTGATTTAAGGCTTCGTTTAATACATCAGCCTTTGAATAATCCTTATCAAAAACCTTTATAACGGTATCACCGTCACGGTAAACGGTTTTAGAGGGACGTACTGCTATAATTTTATCAGTCTGAATACTCATATTGTTCTCTCCTTATTTACCATAGTATGCATTAAGATACATCTGCTTGATTTCGCTGATAAGGGGATATCTTGGGTTAGCGCCTGTGCACTGGTCATCAAATGCCTGTTCGGTCATATCGTCAAGACGAGCAAGGAAATCTTCCTCGTCGGAAACATAATCCTTAATGGCAGGTTTAATGCCAACCCTTGCCTTAAGCTCGTCAAGAGCTTTAATAAGATTTTCGACCTTTTCTTCGTTATCTTTGCCCTTAATGGAAAGATAATCAGCAATTTCAGCATATCTTGCAAGTGTATGGGGATGGTCATACTGAGAAAAAGTACCCATTTTAGTAGGCGCCTCGGCACTGTTAAAACGAATAACCTCATCCATCATAAGCGCGTTTGCAATACCGTGAGGAATATGATGGAAGGAGCCAAGCTTATGAGCCATAGAATGCATTACACCAAGAAAAGCATTTGCGAAGGCCATACCTGCCATAGTAGCGGCATTAGCCATTTTTTCTCTTGCCTCTATATCCTTTGCGCCGTTTTCATAGGCTCTGGGCAGATACTCAAATATCATCTTAAGAGCGCGAAGCGCAAGACCGTCGGTATAATCAGTAGCCATAACAGATGCATAGGCTTCAAGCGCGTGGGATACAGCATCAATACCTGATGCACTGGTAAGTCCCTTAGGCGCATTCATCATCATATCAGCATCAACTATTGCCATATTGGGCAGAAGCTCATAATCAGCAAGAGGATATTTAATACCGCTTACCTCGTCGGTAATAACAGCAAAAGGAGTAACCTCACTGCCTGTACCTGCAGAGGTAGGAACGCATACGAAATATGCCTTTTCACCCATTTTTGGGAAGGTATATACTCTCTTTCTTATATCCATAAAGCGCATTGCCATATCAGCAAAGTCAACCTCGGGATGCTCGTAAAGTACCCACATAATCTTTGCCGCATCCATAGCAGAGCCGCCACCTACCGCAATAATTACATCAGGATTAAAGGAAGACATCTGTGCTGCTCCCTGCTTTGCACAGGCAAGAGTAGGATCAGGTGCAACATTTGAGAAAGTAGTATAAGCTATACCCATCTCACTGAGCTTTGCTTCGATATTTCTTGTATAACCGTTTTCGTAAAGGAAGTTATCGGTAACAATAAATGCCTTCTTTTTATTCATTACACTATGAAGCTCCTGAAGTGCAACAGGAAGACAGCCTTTTTTAATGTATATCTTTTCGGGCGCTCTGAACCACAACATATTCTCTCTTCTTTCTGCAACAGTTTTTATATTAAGGAGATGTTTAACACCTACATTTTCACTGACACTGTTTCCGCCCCAGCTTCCGCAGCCAAGTGTAAGTGACGGTGCAAGGTCGAAGTTATATACATCGCCTATGCCGCCAAATGCAGAGGGAGTATTTACTAAAATCCTACAAGCCTTCATACGTGCAGAGAATTCGTCAATAACATCTGTTGCAGTAACTACATCGGCATAAATAGAGGCTGTATGTCCAAATCCGCCGTCGGCAACCAGCTGTTCTGCCTTCTTAAAAGAATCCTCTCTGCCATTACTCTTGTACATCGCAAGTACAGGGGACAGCTTTTCATGCGCAAATTCCTCAGTGATTTCAACACTTTCAACCTCACCTATAAGAACACGTGCAGTCTCGGGAACACTAACGCCTGAAAGCTGAGCAATTTTATATGCGCTCTGTCCTACTATTTTAGCATTAAGGGAGCCGTTAATTAGAATAGTCTTTCTTACCTTGTTAAGCTCTTCTTCATTCAAGAAATAACAGCCTCTGTATGCAAATTCATTTTTAACATCATTATAAATTGCTTCGGGAACTATAACCGACTGCTCGGAAGCGCATATCATTCCGTTATCAAAGGTTTTAGAGTGAATAATCGAGCTTACTGCAAGTATGATATCAGCGCTCTCATCAATAACTGCGGGAGCGTTACCTGCACCAACTCCCAGCGCCGGCTTACCGCTTGAATAAGCAGCCTTTACCATTCCTGGTCCGCCTGTAGCAAGTATTGTATCACTGCTCTTCATTACCATATCGGTAAGCTCTAATGACGGAATATCAATCCAGCCGATAATATCCTCGGGAGCGCCCGCCTTAACAGCAGCCTCAAGCACAATTTTAGCAGCAGCAATGGTGCTGTTTTTAGCTCTGGGATGAGGACTTATAATAACACCGTTTCTGGTTTTAAGTGCCAAAAGACATTTGAATATTGCTGTGGAAGTAGGGTTGGTGGTAGGAATAACAGCGGCAATAAGACCTATTGGTTCTGCAATACGCTTTGTTCCGTATGCCTTATTTTCCTCAATAACACCGCAGGTTTTAGTATCCTTATAGGCGTTATAAATGTATTCGGATGCATAGTTATTTTTTATAACCTTGTCCTCTACTATACCCATTCCTGTTTCCTCTACCGCCATTTTAGCAAGAGGAAGCCTGTTGTGGTTTGCGGCAAGAGCAGCAGCCTTGAATATTTCATCCACCTGCTCCTGTGTGTAGGTACTGAACTTTTCCTGAGCAGCACGAACCTTTTTGATAAGCTCCCCAAGCTCTTCTACAGTGCCTGTCACATTGTAACTGATTTCTTTCATTTCTTTTCCTCCATGAAATATTTTTCATACTCCGCATCTTTTGTTAATATTTTAACACAACCAAACTATTATTTCAACAAGAATAAATCGACTCCCAAAAGTTCATTAATTATACACAAAACTATCCGCGCCACTAATAAAATAACAGTATATTTTTAGCATAAATGCGGCAAAAAACAATTTATTATTTACGAAACGGAAAAATTATGATAAAATATGTTGGTAGCATTGTCCTCAAGGAGAATAAAGTATGTATAAAATAGTGTATAAAAAATTTTTAAACCCCTATGTAACTATGATGGATATTGAAGCCCCGCTTGTAGCTAAAAAAGCGCAAGCAGGTCAGTTTATAATTTTAAGAGTTGATAAGGACGGCGAGAGAATCCCTCTCACCATTGCAGGCTTTGACAGAGAAAAGGGTACTGTAAGAATTATTTTCCAGACAGTAGGTGCCACTACACTTCTTTTAAGCAAAAAGAATGAGGGCGAATATATTGAGGATTTTGCAGGTCCTTTAGGTGTTGCCACCAAAACCGAGGGTCTTAAAAAGGTATGTATCGTAGGTGGCGGTGTTGGCTGTGCTATTGCTCTGCCTATTGCCCAGAAGCTTAGTAAGCAGGGCTGCTCTGTTACCTCTGTAATAGGATTCAGAAGCAAGGCCCTTGTTATTCTTGAGGATGAATTTAAAAAGACTTCTGACCGTCTTTTTGTTATGACCGATGATGGCTCGTATGGCAAAAAGGGCAACGTATGTATGCCGCTTGAGGATATGTTTAAAAACGGAGAAAGCTTTGATGAGGTTATTACAATAGGTCCTCTTATTATGATGAAATTTGTTGTAGAAGCTGTTCGTCCCACAGGTATTCCCTGCACTGTTTCTATGAATCCCATTATGATTGACGGAACAGGAATGTGCGGTGGATGTCGTCTTTCTCTTATTGAAGACGGCAAACGCGTGATAAAATTCGCCTGTGTTGACGGTCCTGATTTTGACGGATATAAAATCGATTTTGATGAAGCTATGAGCAGAGCTTCTATGTATAAGGATTTTGAAAGACACGCTTATGAAGATTCCTGTAATCTTTTTAAAAAGGAGACAGAGTGATGAAGCCTAATATAAGTAGCATTAAAAATCCTATGCCCAGTCAGGAGCCTCTTGTAAGAGCTAATAATTTCAGCGAAGTTTCCCTTGGCTATGACGAAGCAACTGCTGTAAACGAAGCGCTCAGATGCCTCGGTTGCAAAAATATGCCCTGTGTTTCGGGCTGCCCCGTAAATATTCACATTCCCGCCTTTATAGAGAAAATAAAGGAATATGATTTTGAAGGTGCTTATGAAATAATAAGTCGGTCCCTTCCCTGCCTGCCGTTTGCGGCAGAGTTTGTCCTCAGGAAAAACAATGTGAGGCAAAATGTGTCAGAGGAATTAAGGGAGACAGCGTTGGAATAGGCAGACTTGAACGCTTTGTTGCTGATTGGCACAACGCTCACAGCACTACTGTCCCTACAGTTCCCACTTCAAACGGACATAAGGTAGCGGTTATTGGTAGCGGTCCTTCAGGTCTTACCTGTGCAGGTGACCTTGCAAAAATGGGTTATCAGGTCACTGTTTTTGAGGCACTTCACACAGCGGGCGGCGTACTGGTTTACGGTATACCCGAATTTAGACTTCCAAAAGCAATAGTACAAAAGGAAATTGAAAACCTTTCAGCTATGGGAGTAACCATAGAAACCAATATTATAATCGGTAAAACCCTTACCGTTGACGAGCTTTTCGATATGAACTTTGAAGCTGTATTTATCGGTTCGGGCGCAGGTCTTCCAAGCTTTATGGGTATAAAGGGCGAAAGTCTTAAGGGTGTTTATTCTGCAAATGAGTTCTTAACCCGAAGCAATCTTATGAAATCATACCTTGAACATCCTACCACACCCATTATGAAGGGTGGACGGGTTGCTGTTGTAGGCGGCGGTAATGTTGCTATGGATGCAGCAAGAACTGCTCTCAGACTTGGCGCGGAAAAGGTTTATATCGTTTACCGAAGAAGCATGGAGGAGCTTCCCGCAAGAAAGGAAGAGGTTGAACACGCCATTGAGGAAGGCATAGAATTTATGCTTCTTAACAATCCTGTAGAAATCATAGGTGATGAAAACGGCTGTGTTAAAGCAATTAAATGCATTAAAATGGAACTTGGTGAGCCTGATGAACGTGGCAGAAGACGTCCTTCCCCCATTCCTGACAGCGAATTTATTTTAGATGTGAACACTGTTATTATATCAATCGGCACATCTCCAAATCCCCTTATTAAGTCAACCACAAACGGACTTGATGTAAACAAGCGAGGTGGCATTATTGTTGAAGAAAACACAGGTGCTACAAGCAAAGACGGTGTTTATGCAGGTGGCGATGCCGTAACAGGCGCCGCTACCGTAATTTCTGCTATGGGTGCAGGCAAAACCGCCGCTAAAGCGATTGATGAATACTTAAAAGCAAAAAGGTAGTCTTGCGACTACCTTTTTAAATTCGTTTTTTCAGCGGCACACCTATACTGCAAACGATTGCGATTTTTAATATATCAAAGAAAATAAAAGGAACTATACAGGTTATTATTGCCGTATAAAATGATGTTTCGCACACATACATATACTGCAGTGTTCCGCAGATATAACAAGCAAGAACACCTAAAACACAGCCTGACAGAGCAAAACTATATTCACTAATTTTGTTTTTAATCTTAATAAGCCTCATAAATGATATAATAAATGCGGCTATGGGATAAGACCATATATAACCGCCTGTAGCTCCAAACAGAACACCAAAGCCCGCGCTGGCACCTGAGAAGACAGGCAGTCCTATTGCCCCTATAAGTATGTAAACAAAGGAAGAAGCAAATGCTTCAAAAGGAGATAAAATAATGCCCGTAAGCATTACACCAAGCAGAGCCATAGATACAGGCACATAGCCTACAGGAAAATTTATAAAAGCACAAATACAGATAATTGCAGCAAAAAGTCCACAACGGCTTATACTGTACAGCATTTTATGTTTCATATTTCCCCTCCTTTACATAAATTTAATGATAATTCAAAAAATAGTAATTGTCAACCTGTGCTTTAAATGGTAGAATATAAACATATATAAGTAGAAAGGATTTTTTATTATGATTAATGAAAAGGCTTTAAACAACATTTCCTATGGACTTTTTGTTCTGAGTGCAAGACAGGGAGATAAGGACAACGGCTGTATTATAAACACTGCCCAGCAGGTTACCGTTTTCCCCCTCAAAATAACCGTTACAGTAAATAAGTCAAACTACACCTGTGATATGATTAAAGCAACAGGGCAGTTCAATCTTTCGGTGCTGAGCGAAAAGGCTACCTTTGATATTTTTACTCAGTACGGTTTTAAAAGCGGCAGAGATACAGACAAGGTAGAAAACAATTCCCCAAGAACCGAGAACGGCATAACCTATGTTCAGGACATTGCAAACACCGTTATTTCTGCAAAAACTGTCGATGAAGTTGATTTAGGCAGTCACATTATGTTTATAGCCGAGGTCACTGAAACCCTTACCTTAAACGACGTACCCTCTGTTACCTATGCCTATTACCACGCTAATATTAAGCCAAAGCCTCAGGCAGAAAAGGGCAGCGGTAAAAAATGGATATGCACTATATGCGGCTTTATATATGATGATTCAAAGGAAAAGGTGCCCTTCGAAGAGCTACCTGACAACTGGACCTGTCCCCTTTGCAATCACCCTAAAAGTGATTTTGAACTAATGGAATAAAGCCTTGCAAAAGACACTGTTATGTGGTAAAATTTTTAAAAATATAAGAAAAAGAGGAATAAAAATGTTTTACGACAAATTAGAAAAGTTTGACAGCGAGGTTTACGCCTCCATAAAAAGAGAGGACGGACGTCAGCAGCACAATATTGAGCTTATTGCAAGTGAAAATATCGTAAGCGAAGCAGTACTTCTTGCGGCAGGCACTCCCCTTACCAATAAATATGCCGAAGGCTATCCTTCAAAGCGTTATTACGGCGGCTGTGTATATGTTGATGAGGTGGAAGAAATTGCCAGAGAAAGAGCTAAAAAGCTTTTTGGCGCTGAACACGCAAATGTTCAGCCCCATTCAGGTGCCAGCGCTAACCTTGCAGTATTCTTTGCTCTGCTTCAGCCGGGTGACACCGTTCTTTCTATGAATCTGTCTGAAGGCGGACATTTATCTCACGGCTCACCCGTTAATATTTCAGGTAAATACTTCAACATAATACCATACGGTGTTAATGAAGTAACCCAGACCATTGATTATGACCTTGTTGAAAAGCTTGCTATAGAAAACAAACCAAAGCTTATTCTTGCAGGTGCTTCTGCTTATGCAAGAGCTATTGACTTTAAGCGTTTTAAAGAGATTGCCGATAAGGTTGGCGCATATTTGCTTGTTGATATGGCGCATATTGCAGGTCTTGTTGCCGCAGGTCTTCACGAAAGCCCAGTTCCCTATGCCGATGTTGTTACAACCACTACTCACAAAACTCTTCGCGGACCCCGTGGCGGTCTTATTCTCTGCAAGGAAAAATATGCAAAGCAGATTGACAAGGCTATATTCCCCGGTATTCAGGGTGGTCCCTTAATGCACATTATTGCCGCAAAGGCTGTTGCTTTGGGTGAAGCACTGACCGATGAATTCAAGGAATATCAGAAGCAGATAGTAAAAAATGCTGCCTGTCTTGCCGATGCTCTTAAGGAAGAAGGCTTCGATATTGTTTCAGGCGGAACCGATAACCACCTTATGCTTCTTGACCTTAGAAATATGAACCTTACAGGTAAGGAATTTGAAAAAATGCTTGACGAAGTTCATATTACTGCAAACAAGAATACAATCCCTGCCGACCCACAAAGCCCCTTTGTTACCAGTGGACTTAGAATAGGTACTCCTGCTGTAACCAGCAGAGGCTTTAAAGAGGAAGAAATGAAGAAAATTGCCCACTGGCTCGGTCTTATCGCAAAAGATTTTGAAGCCAATAAGGATACCGTTTGTAAAGAGGTTGTAGAGCTTTGCAAAAAATTCCCTATTTATAGCCAGAAACAATAAATTTTTCTTTAGCCAAAGCATTCAAACTCGAATCAGATTTTGAAACAAGTATTTTTTGCTGTGGCTTTGTTAAAATACTCGTAAATCCGTCAGGAT
>JBGUVH010000095.1:0-9253 GCA_045134215.1 Acutalibacteraceae bacterium | reverse complement strand
TTTGCAAGAATTCATATAGCAAACCTTATTAATGCAGGTATAATGCCTGTTACCCTTGAAAACCCTGATGATTATGACAGACTGACTGAGGGCGATATGCTTAGTCTTAACAATATATATGACGGTATGGATAAAGGCGAAATGATACTTATTAATAAGACTACGGGTGAGAAAATTGCACTGAGCTGTTCCTTTACGGAAAGACAAAAGGCGATTTTAAAGGCTGGCGGACTCCTTGCCTATGTAGCTAAAGAGTGCTGATTTTTGGTTAATATTACCTATCCTATAGGGTACAATACTGCCCTATAGGATATTTTTATAGAAATTCTCTGGCGATATTGACTTATTTTCTGTTTAGTACTACAATAGATAATGGTAGGAATTTAAGATTTTATCCTTAAATTAATTTTTTAGAAGGTGAATGTTTTGAAAAAGATTATCGCGTTTGTATTAAGCTTAGTTATTTTACTTGGTACATTTTCTGTTGTTTCTTTTGCCGACGGGAAACCCGAAACCTATGAGGAGTATATTTTACAAGCTGTACACAATATGGAGGAGGAAGTTGATTTAAGTGATTATAAAGTGTCTGTAGACGACCTTCAATATTTTTTAAGTTTCCTCGTTGAGCAGTATCCCGAATATTACTATTTTACAAGTGTTACAGATGTAATGGTTGATGGAGAAGAAAATGTTAAAACTATGAATTTAGGTTATGACATAACCAAAAAACAGATGCTTAGTGAGCGAAGCTTTATGGAAGCAGAAACCGATAAGGTTATAAATAAAATAGGAAAAGACTGGAGTGAACTTGAAAAGGCTCTTTATGTTCACGACTGGCTTGATGTTAGTTTTATGTATGACTATGACCTTTTTGAAGAGCCTGGAAGTGAGAACCATGATATAGTAGGTTTTTTGAGAGATAAAAGAGGCGTTTGTCAGAGTTATGCATATACCTTCATTTATGTTATGCGCCGTCTTAATATGAATGCTTATTATGTTATAAGCGAAACCGATAATCACGGCTGGAACGTGGTTCAGATTGACGGTAACTGGTATCATGTTGACGCTACCTATGATGACCCGATTTTAGGTCCTACATATCATTATGATTATGTAGGCGAGGTTAGGCATAATAAATTTCTTCTTTCCGACAGCGAAATTGTTGCAGACGGAGAACATGACGATTTCTATATCCCCTGCGTAGAGGGAATAGAGTGCTCAGAATATACAGGCAATGATTCCTGGAGAACTGCTACTACTGCCGTTCATAAGATAGGCGATTATTGGTATTATATTGATAACAGTAAAGATGCCGGCGGTTTTATGCGTACAAAGGATTTCAAGAATACCGAAAAGCTTAAGGATATAGGTACTTTCAATAACAGCTATGATGTTTACGGATGGCGTGTTGGAAATAGTGTATATAACTGTTACTTTGCAGGTCTTTTTGAATATAACGGACATCTTTACTTCAATGATGAAAATAACATTTATGTATATGATAGCCACCACAATGTATTTAAAGAACTTCCTATAGATAAGCCTGAAGGCAAAACCTATTACGGACTTAATATGGATGGCAAAACTATTACTTATTTGGCAAGTGCAAATAATCTTTTGGAAAATGTAGTAGAGGGTTCATATACCTTAGGTGTAGAAATTGTACACCTTACAACCGATTGGGAAATTGTTAAAGAAGCTACCGAAACTAAAGACGGCGAAAAGGTTAAATATTGTTTCTTCTGTGCCGAAGTTGTGGAACGACAGACTATACCTGCTTTTGGCGGAGATAACTATTTAGGCGATGCAGACGGTAACGGTAAAGTTGAAACTTCGGATTTAGCTGTTGTAAAACTGTTCCTTGCAGGAAATAGCCACACTATAAATTCTTTTGCTGATATGAATAAGGACGGAACCATAAATACGGCTGATCTTGGCGAGCTTAAATTGAAACTATCAGGTAGATAATCTTAATTAAATACAAAAAAGAAAAAGAGCAATCCATAATGGATTGCTCTAAATTCTAATCTTAAAAGATTTGACTTCTTAGATTGCGCGGGTGACCTTTCCGGAACGCAAACAACGGGTGCATGCGTAAATACGACGCGGAGAACCGTCAACGATAGCCTTTACTCTCTTAACATTGGGCTTCCAGGTACGGTTAGTACGTCTGTGAGAGTGAGAAACCTTAATGCCGAAGGTTATTTCCTTGCTGCAAATATCACATTTAGCCATATGTTAAGCACCTCCTTCAAATATTTTGCAATAGCAATTTCTACATTAGCAAAGGCAATTATAACAGATGCAAAAGAAAAAATCAAGTGTTTTTTTCTAAATATGGAATATATTATTTAAAGTTGGCAATATATAATTGAAATTTGCATTTTTATCTGCTATAATGCTAATATGCGCTTGTAGCTCAGCTGGATAGAGCACTGTCCTCCGACGGCAGGTGTCGGCGGTTCAAATCCGTTCAAGCGCGCCAAAAAGAAACGACAATTTTCGACAAGAAAGTTGTCGTTTCTTTTTGTCCGAAATTCTTAACAAGTTTCGAAAAAGGCGCTTTGCGAAGCAAAGCGTTGATTTAAAGAGTTAATTATGATAAATTATTTATTGATTGTAACCTAAAGCCTATGTGTGACAATGAGCCAAAAGACACCTAAAAACCGCCCTTTAAGGCTGGTTCAAGTTTAAATGCTTTGGCTAAATTAAAAGTAGTTGCGTTTTATATTATAGGAGGTGGCAATATTGTTATCAGTAATACTAATGTCGGTTGATGTTGAGCAGATTGATAAAAACAAGTTTGAAACACTGTATTATAAATACAGAAATATTCTTTTTTCTTGTGCAATTAGTATAGTGAAGAACAAAACGGATGCGGAAGATGTACTTCAGAATGCATTTATAAAAATCGCCAAAAATATCAAATGTATAGATGATATAAAAAGCAAAGAAACAATGTCCTTTTTAATGGTTATCACAAAGAATTGTGCTTGTGATTTTATGAGAAAAAATTACATATCAAATGAGGTTTTGCAAGAGGATTTAGATGAAATAAGTGCCTATGACGATTTTCTCGATAAGTCAAACTCAAAATCAGTATGTTATTGATGACAAGGAAAAAATTACTGATTTTATTGAATTATTAGCACAAACCTATTGGGGTGAGCCTGAGCGGTTTGACGATTTTGATGAAATCAATACATATTGGAGTTTCGACTTTTTTAACGTTGAGGATAAAAGCGTTTTCCAAATTAAAATGTGCAATGATATATCATCTAACAGTGCTAAAATTGTACTGGTAAAGGGAAATAAGGAAAAGAGGTTTTATATATCAAATAAGGTGTATAAAGAGATTCTCGCCTTTACCAATAGAAAATTTTATCTTCACGATTCACCTATAGATGAAATTGATAATGAATTCTTTGAAAAACATAAAATAAAGTGTCTTAGCGGTCTTGATGAAGGCAGTGCAGAGAAAGTAAAAGAAAGGATACGAAAACTTCATTATGAACTGGAGTACTTTTTAATAAGAAATGTTTCTTTGCTTAAAGAAAAGGACAGTATTTACTGGGAATATGTATTAAGTGAAGATATTTTCACAGACCCAATTACAAATGAGCGAAAAAAGTATGATATGAATCGGATATTTGTTTTTGAACTGGAATATATAATAGAAACTGTTCAGGATAATGAAACAAAAGCAAAATTGGAGGAAGCACTGAATATATGGAAAAAGGCTATGGCAGAGCGTAATTTAGAGGGATGCTTTAAGGCTCATACATATATTCACGATTATGACTATTTTGCATTTAATTATCCCACTCGTTATGTTTACAGTGAATTTGCTGATTATCAGGGAGTAAACGATTATTTTGGGATTTTGGAACAGTAAGTAAAGGAATGAAAAAGTTTTAAATTATAAATATATTACCCCACGAAGTTTATGCTTCGTGGGGTTGCTTTTTTTAAAACATTCCATTATCTACAAGATAATTAATTTTAAGTATTGCCGCTTGAGTCTTGGCGTCTTTAATCTCGCCCTTTATTATCATTTCCACAGCCTTTTTAAGCGGTATTTTTTCAACCTCTAAAAATTCGTCCTCATCGGGATTTGTCTGTCCGAAGGAAAGCCTCTTAGCGCCGTACATCCATATTATTTCTCCGCAGTACCCAGGGGAAGGATAAAGCTGACCGAGGTCTATATACTCATCTGCAGTTGCGCCTGTTTCTTCCTTTAATTCTCTTTTTCCTGTGGTAAAGGGGTCCTCACCTTTGTCCTTTTTGCCTGCAGGGATTTCAAGAACTACCTCTTTATAAGGGTATCTGAACTGACGCACCATAAGAACTTCGTTGTTATCCGTAAGGGGGACAACACACACTCCCCCGGGATGCTCAATATATTCTCTTCCTGCCTGACTTCCGTCAGGGAGAAGAGCAATATCGGTTTTAAGGGTGATAATTCTGCCCTTGAAAACTGTTTCACTTTTTAAAGTTTTTTCCTGTAAATTCATAAATATATCCTGCCTTTCATAGAAATAAACTGAGGTGGGAAAATGGAAAGAATAATTAAAAATATAGATTATACCGATGTAAAGCTGAAAAAAAGTATAAGAGAATTAAAAAAGAAATATCCCTTTATGGACACTTTTTCTATTGGACAAAGCTGTATGGGACGGGAAATACTTGCGCTGAAAATCGGCAAAAGTAAATCCTATATCCTGTTTACAGGGGCAGTAAGGGGAAGTGAAGGACTTACTACCACTCTACTTTTGAAATTTTGCGAGGAGCTGTGCTTCGCTCTTCAGAACAATACCTCTATTTGTGGTATGAATATAAAAAAGCTAATGGAAAACAGAGGTATTATAATTGTTCCGAGAGTTAATCCCGACGGCTGCGAAATATCCCTTTGCGGTGCTGCAGCAGCAGGAGCTTATGTAAGGGAAATAAGAAGAATTTCGGGCGGTGATACACTGCATTGGAACTCAAATCTCCGAGGAGTAGATATCAGTCACAACTTTCCTGCTGATTGGTACACATTAAGAAATGCCGAAAGAAGCATTGGAATATACGGTCCGTCAAAGGAAAACTACGGCGGCGCGTTTCCTGAAAGTGAGCCTGAAACAGCAGCACTGACAGGGCTTTGCAGAAAAGTTAACATAACCAGAGCCTTTTCCTTTTCTCTAAATGGAAAAGTAATATATTCTGACTTTTCGGATAAAATAAGTGTCAGAAGTGACAGGCTTTCCTCCCTTATGTCAGAGGTCAGCGGATATGCTGTAGACAGTAAAAATGACGGTGTTTCGGGAGGAAGCTTTGCTCAGTGGTTTTACGAAACCTTTAATAAACCTGCTTTTAATGTGAAGATAGGTGAATACGAGACCCCTGTTTCCTGTGATAAAACCGAAGAGCTATACAGCGAAATTAAAAAGCTTATGGTAATTTCATTCTTAAGCTGATAAATAATAACATATTTTAACCGATATTTCAAGTTACATAGCGTGGAAAGGGGAATTATTATGTGCGGAATTATCGGTTATACAGGAGAAAATCAGGCAAGTCAGATATTATTTAATTCACTTAAGGCTCTTGAATACAGAGGCTATGATTCTGCAGGTGTGGCTGTAATTAATGAAAACAGTAATATATATACCGTAAAAACAACCAACAGGGTGGAGTCCCTTGTTACCCTTTCGGATAACGGTAAAAAAGTACAGGGGAAAACAGGAATAGGACACACAAGATGGGCAACTCATGGGGAGCCTGATTTAAAGAACGCACACCCCCACTTATCAGAGAGCTTTGCGGTGGTACACAACGGTATAATCGAAAATTACAGCACACTTAAAAAGGAGCTTATAAAAGACGGATTTGTTTTTAAAAGTGAAACCGATACAGAGGTTGTGCCTTTTCTTCTTGAGAAAAACTATGATGGTGATTTTTATGATAGCGTGAGAAAAACTGTTAATATGCTGACAGGAAGCTTTGCTCTTGTTATTTTGTGTAAGGACGAGCCTGATAAACTTATAGCCGTTAAAAAATTCAGCCCTCTTATAATAGGTCTTGGTGAAAAGGAGAATTTCGCCGCATCGGATATAACTGCTGTTTCTTCCCATACCCACAGAGTTATATATCTTGAGGATGGGGAAATTGCGGTTATAACTCCCAAAAAAGTACAGTTTTACGACAGATATGGGCGGCTTAAAGAAAAGCAGATAAAAACGGTAAGCACGGATTTTGATGGTACGGATAAAAAGGGTTACGAGCATTTTATGCTTAAGGAGATTTACGAACAGCCTGAGGCCTTTTCAAGAACTGCAGAGCATTATATCAAAAAAGGAAATTTGAGTTTTGATGAAATGAAGATGTATGTAAGGAATTTTGAAAAAATTCATATAGTCGCCTGCGGCTCAGCATATCACGCAGGACTGGCGGCAAAATACGTCTTTGAGGAATTGGCGCGAATTGAAGTGGGTGTGCATATAGCAAGTGAATACAGATACTCTACACCGTTTATAAATGAAAAAACCTTGGTTATTGCTATTTCACAGTCGGGAGAAACTGCCGACACTATAGCCGCCTTGAATCTTGCAAAGGCAAAGGGCGCCTACACAGCGGCAATTGTAAATGTTAAAAACAGTACAGTGTCAAGATTGTGCCACAGCGTATTTTATACCTTTGCAGGTCCTGAAGTAGCCGTTGCTACTACAAAGGGATATACAACCCAGCTTTGTGTTCTTTATCTTCTTGCGCTTTATATTGCAAAGATAAAAAACCGCATAAATGATGATGAGCTAAATAATATGATAGGGGAAATACGTCATATTCCTCTTAAAATGTCAGAAATACTGGATAATGCGGAGGATATAAAAAGACTTGCCCTTGATACCCGAAATTTTACATCCGCATTTTTTATTGGCAGAAATACTGATTATGCAATTGCTCAGGAAGCGTCATTAAAGCTTAAGGAAATTTCATATATACACAGCCAGTCTTATGCGGCAGGTGAGCTTAAGCACGGTACAATTTCCTTAATAGAAAAGGGGAGTACAGTATTTGCGGTGTGCTGTAATAAAAGCCTTGAAAGTAAAATGATAAGCAATATAAAAGAGGTCAGAGCCAGAGGCGCTTTTGTCATCAGTATTGCTCAGAAGGGGGATAAAAATATAGGCGAGATAAGTGACTGCACCGTTTATATGCCCGTAACTAACAGCTTGTGGGCTTCTTCGGTGTATATTCTTTTCTTTCAGTTTTTCGCTTATTACACTGCGCTGAAAAAAGGCTGTGATATAGACAAGCCGAGAAATCTTGCAAAAAGTGTTACGGTGGAATAAAAAAACATTTGAAAAAAATCTTGTGTATGGTATACTGTTATTAAGAAAATAACAAGGAGAAAACAGATGTATATTACACAGGATGTTAAATATATAGGTGTAAACGACCACGAAATAGATTTGTTTGAAGGTCAGTATATTGTACCTGGTGGTATGGCGTATAACTCTTATGCTATTATAGATGAAAAAATCGCAATTATGGACTCTGTTGATGCAAGATTTACAGATGAATGGCTTTCTAATATAGAAGCTGCTCTTGAGGGCAGAAAACCCGATTATCTCATAGTTCAGCATATGGAGCCAGACCATTCCGCAAATATAATAAGCTTTGTAAGAAGGTATCCTGAGGCGCAGATTGTATCAAGCGCTAAAGCCTTTGTTATGATGAAGAATTTCTTCGGCGATGATTTTAAAGAAAAACAGGTTGTGGTAGGAGAAGGCAGTACACTTTCTCTTGGCAAACACTGTCTTACCTTCATAGCTGCTCCGATGGTGCACTGGCCTGAGGTTATTGTTACTTATGATTCCTTTGATAAAATTATTTTCTCTGCCGATGCCTTCGGTAAATTCGGCGCACTGGATATAGAAGAGGACTGGGCTTGTGAGGCAAGAAGATATTATATCGGTATTGTGGGTAAATACGGCACTCAGGTACAGGCACTTCTCAAAAAAGCATCAACCCTTGAAATTGAAAAAATTTGTCCTTTGCACGGCCCTGTGCTAAGTGAAAATTTAGGTTATTATATCGACCTTTATAACACCTGGTCAAGCTATAATACAGAGAGTGACGGTGTACTTATTGCCTATACCTCTGTATACGGTAATACCAAAAAGGCGGTAGAGCTTTTAGAGGAAAAATTAAAGGAAAACGGTGTAAGTAAGGTAGTGGTAAATGACCTTGCAAGATGTGATATGGCGGAAGCGGTTGAGGATGCTTTTCGTTACGGTAAAATTGTTTTTGCTACTACTACCTATAATGCTGAAATATTCCCATTTATGAAAGAATTTATAAATCACCTGACCGAGAGGAATTTCCAGAATAAAACCGTTGCTTTTATAGAGAACGGAAGCTGGGCACCTATGGCAACAAAGGTTATGAAAGCTATGCTTGAAAAAAGCAAAAACCTTGTGTATACTGAAAATACAGTAAAAATTCTTTCTGCACTAAATGATGAAAGCACAGCGCAAATTGACGCTTTAGCAAAAGAATTAGGAGGAAAATAATATGAATGAAAACAGATTTTATGTTTGTGAACACTGCGGAAATATTGTAGGCCTTGTTCACGACGGCGGTGTACCGCTTATGTGCTGCGGACAGAAAATGAAGCAGCTTATCCCAGGTACAGTGGACGCTGCAAAGGAAAAGCACATTCCCGTTGTCAGTGTAGAAGGGGATAAGCTAACCGTTAATGTAGGCAGTGTTGCTCATCCTATGAGTAGTGAGCACCATATTGCATGGGTTTATGTTCAGACCGACAGAGGCGGTCAGCGTAAATGCTTAAAATTTGACGGTGAGCCTTGTGTTAGCTTTGCTCTCTGTGACGAAAAACCTGTGGCTGTTTATGCATACTGCAATCTTCACGGATTGTGGATGACAGAAATATGAATTTATAAAGGAGAAAACAAAATGAAATATGTATGTGACGCTTGCGGCTGGATTTATGACGAAGAAATCGGTGATGCCGATTTAGGTATCGAGCCCGGCACTAAGTTTGAAGACCTTCCCGAAGATTTTGAGTGTCCTCTTTGCGGTGTTGGCAAGGATATGTTCAGCGCAGAAGAATAATTAACAAACAAAGACCTTGCAACCATTTTGCAAGGTCTTTACTATTTTACACTAAGAGTACCTTATATCTGAAAATCCAGACAGCTTCTCTGCGCTGTATAGGGGCGTACAAAGGTATCAGCTACATATACGT
>JBGUVH010000094.1:0-2360 GCA_045134215.1 Acutalibacteraceae bacterium | reverse complement strand
ACCTTGACGTTGACGCTAAGGAAGAGCTTAAAAGAGCGCTTAAGGCATATAAGGGAAGTGTGCTTCTTATCTGCCACGAGCCTGAATTCTATAATGACGTAGTTACAGATGTATGGAACTGCGAGGATTGGACAACAGTACAGTTATAATAAGAAACCCCCGTTAATTAGTAACGGGGGTTGTTTTTTACTGTTTTGCATATTCTACGAGGTCTTTGATGGCTTCTCTGTCGGAGAAATCTCCACTTGCGTCACAAAGCTCAACAAGAAGTTTTTCCATTTCGGTAGGATTTGTTTTGCCGGACATAATTTTCTTTAATGTCTTTAATGCTGTTCTATGTACAAGAGAAAGTTCTTCAATTATCATCTTTCCGAGGAAGTTGTAGATTCTAATTTTTTCAAGCATTTCAGGCTTGAAGTTTTTCTCTACAACCATTTTGTCATAGTACTCACGGTATTTAAGGGGAGTAATTCCTGTTGAATAAACGATGAGCTTTTTGTCTTTGAGCTTATCGAAATTTTTAGTAATAAGGGCAACGCCGTTTATTACTTCAGCATATAATCCGCCACCGTAAATAATTGTGTCATATTTCATCAGGTCATCGGCTTTAACAGTATATGCATCAAGAGCTTCACAGCCAAGGTCTTCTGCAATCCACTGAGCATAAGTTTTTGTTGAACCGTATTTTGATTTGTAAACTACTACTGCATTCATTTTAATCACCTCATAAATAAAATATTACTCTATCATAAAATAATTCAATTATTTTCTTTTCTGAAATTAATGTTCTGCATCAGTATTCCACCTATTATTAACAGTAATGCCAGAATAGCATTTATGGTTATTTTTTCTTTAAGGAAGACGGCAGAAACTATAATGGATAAAAACGGTGTCAGATAAGCAAGATTTGCAATTTTTGCCGAGTCGCCTGAAGAATTAAGTGCAAGAGACCATAATAAGTAAGCGATAGCATCAGTTGCCACTCCAAGCCATAACAAGCCTAACCATTGAGTACCCTTTATTTCTATCCAGTTTTCCATAATAGGGCCTGCGGCAAATGAACATACCGCAACTGTCAGCCATATTACAGTCATTGTTATATTCTGATTATAATCAGACTTTTTGTTAAGCACCGAAAAAAGGCCGTAGCAGGTTGCTGCGGCAATACAGCTTATCATTCCCATAAAAAAGCTGCCTTCTCTTATGCCGTTATTTGATATTGACATAACTATGATTCCTGCAAAGGACATAAGCATTGCAATAATCTTTTTGAATGTAAAAGGTTCGTGCAGAATCGTACATGAGAAAAACACGAGCATTATAGGCCATAAATAGTTTATAATGCAGGCCTCCTGAGCAGTCAGCTGCGAAAGCCCGTAATAGTACAATGCTGAATACAGAAACAGTCCGAGAAAACCAAGCTCTGCCATTTTTATGTAGTCTGATGCTTTATAATGCTTTAATAGTTTAACCGAACCGTTAAAGACATTTACAATTACAAGAAACAGGAAAGCAAACAGGCCGCTTATGGCAAGTGTCTGGAGATTTGGAATCTCTGATAATAATATTTTAGCAATTGTCGCCATTGATGACCATATAAAAATTGTTAAAAAAGCAAAAACGTAGCTTTTTTTCATTTAGGTTCGACCTTTCAATTGGAATAAATAAGTGCTTATATTTTAATACAGCTGCTTCTGTATGAAGCAGCTGTAAATGTTATCTGTTAATCAATTTAAATTAAAGCTTTTTTGAAATTTCTTCAGCTTTTTCGTATACCCAATGGATATGTTCATCGGGAGTATCTAAGTGAAGAGTACAGTCAGCACCGATGATAACACCTGTTGTGCCTGCTTCTTCAACAATCTTTTCAACGTAGCTCTGGATTTCTTCTTTTGAACCAACGCAGATAAGGTCTGTGTTGTTGTTGCCGAAACCGCCGATTACGCACTTGTTCTTGAATAATTTCTTACCTTCTGCAACAGAAACGCCTTCTGCATGAACTGCCCAGTTGATAACGCTGCAGTCATAGTCTGTGTAGATTGCAAGGTTGTTGAGGTTTCCTCTCCATCCGCAGATGTGAAGAAGGTTGTCCTTAGCATATTCGTTAGCTTTAGCAATGATTCTCTTTTCACCGGGAGCAACGTATTTTTCATATACTTCGGGAACGATACCGCGGTTGAAGCATGATACGCTGAAGTAGATACCGTCCATGATGCCTGCACCAACTACCATATCGATAAGTTTTTCTGTGTAATCAGCAACGAGGTCAAGAGCAAACTGAGCTGCTTCAGGATCTTCCTTAACGAGTGTTACGATAGGAGCTTCGTCAGGATGATTTTCAGCGATTTCAGGATGTGTCT
>JBGUVH010000093.1:0-8606 GCA_045134215.1 Acutalibacteraceae bacterium | reverse complement strand
CTCATTCTATTCATTTTTCGACAACGGGTAAAAGTGCCAAAAACCCTGTAAAATAAAGGATTTTAAAAAGTCTTGGTGAATACTTGTCACGTGGAGATGATTTGGGGAGAGTGGTTATCCCGAAAGAGATTAGAAGGACGATGCGGATTCGTGAAGGCGATCCATTGGAAATATTTACCGGAAGTGGCGGAGAAGTGGTATTTAAAAAATATTCACCTGTTGGGGAATTATCGGATTTTGCGGTTTCCTATGCGGAAGCGCTTGTTAAGTACTGCTCGGCTTCGGTTATTATCTGCGACAGGGACGCCTGTATTGCGGCGGCAGGGATTTCAAAAAAAGAGGTGCTTGAGCGAAGGATCTCCCCTGCTCTTGAGGAAATTGTGGAATCGCGAAAGGAAGCCATAATTCCTAATGATAAAAAAACCGAAGCTCTTGAGGGAGTGGAGTATAGTCTGCTTTTTGCTGTACCTATAATCTCAAACGGTGATTTAAGCGGCTGTGTAGCGCTTATAGGTGATTCGGACACAAACCCAAGTGACAGCGACATAAATCTTGCGCGTGTTGCGGCATTATTTTTAGGAAAACAAATGGAAGAATAAAAAAACTTGATTTTTTATATAAACGGTGGTATAATACCATTAAGTAAGAAAGGAAAACGAGTGAGCGGTTAAAACCGCTCACTTTTCTTTCGCCTATTTAAAAAAATTTTAGAGGTGATTTTTTTGGCAAATATCGCAGACACTGTTGCTTCTCTTATAAAGGAAACAGTAGAAGCTCAGGGTGTGTCTCTTTGGGATGTACGCTTTGTAAAAGAGGGTGCCGACTGGTTTCTGAGAATCTTTATAGACAAGGAAGAGGGCATTTCAATTGATGACTGTGTAAATGTTTCTCATGCAGTTGACCCTATAATAGACGAGGCTGACCCTATCGACCGTTCCTATACTATGGAGGTTTCTTCACCTGGACTATGCAGAGAGCTTACCCGAGCAGAACACTTTGAAATTATGAACGGACAGGAAGTAAAGGTCAAGCTTTACAAAGCTTTAGACGGTATAAAAGAATTTATCGGAACTCTTAAAGGCTTTGACGAAACACTTATAATCCAAACCGAAGCAGGCGAAAAAGCCTTTGATAAAAAAGAGATTGCTAAGGTTTATCTTAATGACGACATTTAATATTCATTTTGGAGGTATAATGGAAAATGGCTAAAAAAACTGTTAAGAAAAAGGAAAACGATTATTCTGAGTTTTTTGCAGCACTTGCCGCAATGGAAGAGGAAAAGGGTATCCCTCAGGAATTTATTGCTCAGAAAATTGCAGAGGCTATAGTAGTAGCCTCCCGTAAGGATTACGGCGGAAATGATGTTGTACAGTGTACAATTGACCCTGAAAACAAAATTTTCAATGTTGTTGCACGAAAAGAGGTTGTAGATGAGGTTGAAAATCCCTACACACAGATGTTAAAGGAAGAGGCTCTTAAAATCGACCCTAATGCCGAGGTTCAGGGCTTTGTTGACATTAAGCTTGACCCTGCTAAATTTGGAAGAGTTGTTGCGCAGAATTCAAGAAACAACTTCCATCAGGGCGTAAGAGATGTTGAACGCGGTCAGACTCTTGCTCAGTTCCAGAGCAAAACAAAGGAAATTGTTACCGCCACAGTTTCCCGTATTGACCCCAAAACAGGTAACGCTACCATTATTATCGGTCATGCCGAGGCTACTTTACCTAAGAGTGAGCAGGTACCCGATGAGGTTATTAAGGAAGGCGACCACATTAAAGTTTATATCGTTGATGTTAAGGAAACCGAAAGAGGTCCCCGTGTAATGCTTTCACGCACTCACGCTGACCTTGTAAAGCGTCTTTTTGAGGCTGAGGTTCCTGAAATTTTTGATGGCACAATACAGGTTAAATCTGTTTCACGTCAGGCGGGAAGCCGTACAAAAATTGCCGTTTACAGTGCTGATAGCGAAATTGATGCTATAGGTGCTTGTATCGGTCAGCACGGTGCCCGTGTTAATAAAATTGTTGAAGAGCTAAGCGGAGAGAAAATCGACATTGTTAAATACAGCGACGACCCTGCTGCCTTTATCAGCGAGGCGCTCTCCCCTGCTAAAGTTCTTTCTGTTGAAATTCTTTCAGAAGACCCCAAATCCTGCAGAGTTACTGTTCCCGATTCTCAGTTATCTCTTGCTATCGGTAACAAGGGACAGAATGTACGTCTTGCCGCAAGACTAACAGGATGGAAAATTGATATTCATCCCGAAAGCGGCTTCTACGAGGGTAGTAACGAGGAATAATTTATGGTCAAGAAAATACCAATGCGTCAGTGTACCGGTTGTGGTGAGAGAAAACCGAAAAACGAGCTTATTCGCATAGTACGCACCCCCGAAGAGAAAATAATACTGGACTTCTCAGGGAAACAAAACGGCAGAGGAGCATATATTTGTAAAAATGAGAGTTGCCTTACTCTTGCCGTTAAGAAGAAGCGTATTGACAACGCCTTCGGTGTAGCTGTACCCGAAGAAGTGTTGGATAATCTTAAAAAGGAGCTAACTTTATTTGAATGACAAAACCCTTACTTTGCTCGGTTTCGCCAGTAAATCAGGCAACATTTCCTATGGCGCTGACAGTGTCAAGGAAATGCTAAAGAAACAAAAAGCAAAGCTTGTTATCATAGCAAAGGATATTTCAGATAAATCACGCAAGGAAATAAAATATTTTGCGTCCCTTAGCGGCACACCCGTTATAGATGCCCAATATGATATGGATACCCTTTCCCACGCTATAGGGAAAAAGGGCGGTATAATCAGCGTGAACGAAATCGGTTTTGCTAATGCAATCGAAGGAGGAAATGCTAATGGCAAAAATTAAAATCAACGATCTTGCAAAAGATTTGAATATGTCTGCAAAGGAGCTTGTCGCTTTTATTGAAAAGACTACAGGAGCTGAAAAGAAAACTGCAGGCAGTGTAGATGAAAACGAATTCAGCATTATTATGGATAAACTTACAGCAAAAAATTCTGTGAAAAATTTCGACGAATATTTTGCAACAGGTGCTGAGGCTCACGAAAAGAAAGCAGCAGAGCGTCAAGCTGAAAAAGACAAGAAGTTTGCCGACCAGATGGCAATTCTTGAACAGCTTAAGGCTGCTCAGGCAGCACAAAGCGGTGCTAAGGAAGAAAAGTCTACACCTAAAAAAGAAGAAAAGCCCACACCTAAAAAGGTAGCAAAGCCTGAGCCTAAAGCTAAGCAGGAAAAAGCTCCTGTTAAAAAGGAAGAAAAGAAGGAATTTAAGCCATCTGACCCCAATCCCTTTAAAAAGCGCGAAAAGAAGGAAAACGCAGGTGCTGCTCCTAACAGAGGCCCTGCTGAAATCCGTCGCGTAGATACCCGTACTAACACCATTGATATGGAAAAATATAATGAAAAGTACGAGAATATTGCCCCTGCCAACTCTATGAAGGATAACTTCTCAAAGAAGCAGAAAATCCGTCAGAAATCTCAGGACTACCGTCGTCCTCAGGGTGCAAAGAGAGAAACCGAGGCCGATAAGCTCAGAAGGCTTCAGCTTGAAAAAATCAAAAAGACTCCTATTCTTGTTACAGTAGGTGAGGAAATCACCGTTGGTGAGCTTGCCGAAAAATTAAAGAAAACCGCCGCTGAGGTTATCAAAACCCTTATGAAGCTGGGTATGATGGCATCTGTTAATCAGGTTATTGACTACGACACTGCCGAAATCGTTGTAACCGAAATGGGCGGAAGAATTGAAAAACAGATTGTTGTTACTATTGAAGACAGAATTATGGACGACACTGAGGATACCGAGGATACCTTAAAGCACAGAGACCCTGTTATTGTTGTAATGGGTCACGTTGACCATGGTAAGACCTCTATCCTTGATGCTATCCGTAAGTCCTCTGTTGCTTCAGGTGAGGCAGGCGGTATTACACAGCATATCGGCGCTTACAGAGTTAACTACGAAGGCAACAATATTACCTTCCTTGATACCCCAGGTCACTCCGCATTTACAGCAATGCGTCTGCGCGGTGCTATGGCTACCGATATTGCGGTATTGGTTGTTGCAGCCGATGACGGCATTATGCCCCAGACCATTGAGGCTATAAACCACGCTAAAGCCGCAAATGTTCAGATTATCGTTGCTATCAATAAAATGGATAAGCCAGAGGCTAACCCCGACAGAATTCTTCAGCAGCTTACCGAGCATGAGCTTGTTCCTGAGAAATGGGGCGGCGATGTTATCTGTGTTCCCGTTTCCGCAAAAACAGGGGAAGGTATTGATACACTTCTTGAAAATATTCTCCTTGTTGCCGATGTTATGGAGCTTAAGGCTAACCCCGACAGACGTGCAAAGGGTGTAGTTATCGAAGCCCGTCTTGATAAGGGACGCGGTCCTGTTGCTACCCTTCTCGTTCAGGGTGGCACACTTCACCCCGGTGATATTATTGTTGCGGGCACAACCGTTGGCAGAGTGCGTACTATGACCAATGAAAACGGAAAAGCTCTTAAAGAAGCAGGTCCCAGTGTGCCTGTTGAAATTACAGGTCTTACCGAAACCCCCGCTGCAGGTGATTCCTTCGATGCTGTTAGTGATGAAAGACTTGCCCGCGAGCTTGTTGAACAGAGAAAGCAGAAAATCAAGGAAGAGGAATTCAATGCCGCAACCAAGGTTACTCTTGATAACCTTTTCGGAAAGCTTTCTGAGGGTGACCTTAAGGAGCTTGGTGTAATTATCAAGGCTGACGTTCAGGGCTCTGTTGAAGCTGTTAAGGATTCACTTGTTAAGCTTTCTAACGATGAGGTCAGAGTCAAGATTCTTCACGGCGGTGTTGGCGCTATTAACGAATCCGACGTTGTTCTGGCATCTACCGGCGGGGCAATTATCGTTGGCTTTAACGTTCGTCCCGACCCTGTTGCCAAGGAAATGGCAGAAAGAGATGGCGTTGACGTTCGTCTTTACAGAGTTATTTATGACTGTATTGATGAAATCGAAGCCGCTATGAAGGGTATGCTTGCTCCTAAGACCAGAGAAGTGGTTATCGGTGACATTGAAGTAAGAGATACCTATAAGATTTCCAATGTAGGTACTATTGCGGGCTGCTACGTAACCAGCGGCAGAATAACCAGAAATGCTTCCATAAGAGTTGTACGAGACGGTATTGTTGTAGCAGAGGATGCCATTGCTTCACTACGCCGTTTCAAAGATGATGTCAAGGAAGTTGCTCAGGGGTATGAATGTGGTATAAGCCTTGAAAAATTCGGCGATATTAAAATAGGTGATATTTTTGAAGCCTATATTATTGAGGAGTACAGAGACTGATGGCAGGGTTTAAAATTGATAGAATAACCTCTGATGTGCATATTGCAATGGCAGATATACTCCGCGACATCAAGGACCCCAGAGTCAGCAAAATGCTCAGCATAATAAAGGTTCAGGTAACCAACGATTTATCCTATGCTACCTTTTATGTCAGTGCTATTGAGGGCAAGGAAATGACCGATTCATCGGTCAAAGCCCTTAAAGGCGCGGCAGGATATATCAGAAAAGAGCTTGGAAGCAGAGTTAAGATGCGTAAAGTTCCTGAGGTACGCTTTGTTGCTGATGATTCTATAGCCTTCAGTGCGCATCTTTCTTCTATTCTTAACTCATTTGAGGGAGGCGAGAAATCCAATGAAGAAAACAGTTAAGCTTTGTCCTGACAGCAGCTGCCGAGAGCTTAATCTTAATGAGGTTTGCGAGTTTTTAAGAACTCACGACGATTATCTTCTTCTCTGTCATGCCACCCCTGACGGTGACACACTGGGTAGCGCTTTTGCTCTGGCTCTTGGACTTACTGCCTTTGGTAAAAAATGTATGATAAAATGCGCTGACGAAATCCCTGACAGGTACAGCTATTTTACCTCACATTTCGAAAACAGAGAAATTGACTATAAAACCGTTGTTGCAGTAGATGTAGCCGATATAGTTCTGCTTGGAGGTCTTGCAGAAGAATTTATAGGTAAAATTGACCTTTGCATCGACCATCACATTTCTAATACCCGTTTTGCAGATAATCTGTATTTAGACAGTGATGCGGCGGCAAACTGCGAATGTATTTATGATATATTCCACTGTATGCCCTTGCCCTTTGACAGTGTTTCTGCTTCGGCAGTTTATACAGGTCTTTCCACCGATACAGGCTCCTTTAAATATTCGAATGTAACTGCTAAAACACACAGAATTGCAGCCGACCTTTATGCTTTCGATTTTTCACCGAGTGAAATCAGCCGTCTTATGTTTGATACTAAATCCAGAGGCAGACTTGAACTCGAAAGAATGGTTCTGGACAGCGCACATTTCCACTTCGGCGGCAAATGTATGCTCCTTGTAGCAACCAAGGAAATGAAGGAAAAAACAGGCTGTAATGACACCGACCTTGAAGGCGTTGCTGTTATTTCCCGTTCGGTTGAGGGAGTACTTGCAGGAGTTTCTATTAAGGAAAAGGATGACGGCAGCTATAAAATTTCAGTGCGCACCTATCCGCCTCTTAATGCCTCTGAAATCTGTAAAGAAATGGGCGGCGGCGGTCACAAAAATGCCGCAGGCTGCAGTCTTTCGGGAAATATTGAAGATGTAAAGAAACAGGTTTTGTCGGTTATCGGCAAAGCTCTGGAGGAAAACAATGCAGGGTCTTCTTCTGATAAATAAGCCTGAGGGTATAACCTCATTTAAAGCCGTTGCTATTCTTCGGCGTATTACTGATACTAAAAAAATAGGACACACCGGTACGCTGGACCCACTGGCTACCGGTGTTCTACCCATTCTTATAGGCAGAGCAACAGGTCTTTCGGATTATCTTTTAAATTCTGACAAAAGATATACAGCAACCGTAAAAGCAGGAATTTCCACCGACACCCTTGATATTACAGGTGAGGTTTTAAGTGAGAATGAGCCTGACTTTACGCAGGAAAAGTTAAAAGAAGCATTAGAAAAGCTTACAGGAAAACAGCTTCAGTATCCCCCTGTTTTTTCCGCAATAAAAAAAGACGGTGTTCCTCTTTATAAATTAGCCAGAAAAGGACAGGAGGTTGTGGTCCAGCCCCGCGAAATCACCGTTCACAGTATAAAGCTTCTTGAGTTTAGCCCAAAGGAATACACATTTAAAATTGATGTTCTTTGCTCAAAGGGTACATATATCCGTTCTCTTTGCAGAGATATTGGGGAATATCTTGGCTGCGGCGCTGTTATGACAGAGCTTACAAGAACAAAAACAGGCTCCTTTTCTCTTGAGCAGTGTGTAGACCTTGATAGCTTAAATACTGAAAACATAAGTGAATATCTTCTGGATGAAGAACTTGCCGTAGAGCATCTTCCCTGTATTAATGTCAGCGAAAAGCAGGCAGTAAGATTTTCAAACGGCGGAAAGCTTGATTTTGACCGACTTAAAGGTGAAATTAGTGACGGGAATTACTACCGCATAAAACACAATGAAAGCTTTATCGGTATAGGCTATGCCGATGGAGAAAAAAGAGAAATACGAATTAAATGCCTTATTAATCCCATTTAAGAAAAGGAGGAATTCTATGAAAACAGCAGTTGCTCTCGGCACCTTTGACGGTGTTCACGCAGGACACAAAGCAGTACTTGAAGCCGCTGTAAACAGCGGACACTACAGTGTAGCTGTAGCCTTCAGAATTCCACCTAAAGCGTATTTTTTAAAAGAGGGTGTTGTTCTTACCCGTGAAGACAGCAAAACTGCACTTATCAAAAATATCGGTATTGACAGTGTAGACTATCTGGATTTTCCCGATGTAAAGGATATTTGCGCAGCCGATTTTTTTGATTATATATATGAGCGTTACTCCCCTTCCCTTATTGTCTGCGGATACAACTACAGCTTTGGTAAAGGCGGTACGGGAAACATCGCACTGCTTAAAGAGCTTTGTGATGAAAAAGGTATTGAGCTTAAGGTTATCGATAAGATAGCAATAGACGGACAGGTAATTTCCAGTAGCTTTATAAGACAGCTACTTAAAGACGGAGAAATAAGCAAAGCTGTTTCCTATTTGCCCGATGGATTTTCTGTAACAGGAAAGGTTATTCACGGTGACAAGAGGGGAAGAACTATTTGCTTTCCTACCGTCAATCAGCTTTATCCTGATGACCTTGCGCCTGTAAAATTCGGGGTATATATGACAAAAACCGTAATTGACGGAAAGGTTTATTACGGTATGACAAATATCGGACTTCGCCCAACATTTCCTTCAAATATTCCCCTTTGCGAAACAAATCTTTTCGACTTTAAGGGAGATTTGTACGGTAAAACAGTAACCCTTTATCTTCTCAGCTTTATAAGAGAGGAAAAAAAGTTTTCCTCTCTCGAGGAGCTTAAAAGCTCTATTGAAGCAGACAGAAAGAAAATATTTGATAAAATAAAAAATCAGTAAGGAAAAAATCCTTACTGATTTTTTTATTTTAGAGTATCATAGCCTTTCTCTTGGGGCTTAATGTATAATCGGTATCGTAATTAACGCTGTATACACCTTCAAGTCTTATATCCACGCTTGAAGCGGCAAGTAAAATTTTATAATCTCCGCTTTCCACATGCC
>JBGUVH010000092.1:0-10507 GCA_045134215.1 Acutalibacteraceae bacterium | reverse complement strand
TACGGTATGGGACATGCGGTATATTCCGTCAGTGACCCCAGAGCTATGATACTCAAAACCTATGTTAAAAGTCTTTCTGAGGAAAAGGGACTGGATAAAGAATATAAGCTTTATTCCCTTGTTGAAAATCTTGCGCCGAAGGCTATTGCAGAGGAAAGAAAAATTTACAAGGGTGTTTCGGCAAATATTGACTTTTATTCAGGCTTTGTTTACGATATGCTTGATTTACCCCACGAACTGTATACTCCCCTTTTCGCTATTGCAAGAATTGTAGGCTGGAGCGCTCACCGACTTGAAGAGCTTATTAATGCAGGTAAAATTATTCGTCCTGCATATATGGCAGTTCAGCCGAGAAGAGAATATGAGGAGATAGGGGCTAGGGACTAGGAACTAGGAACTATGGAATAGAATCAAGGGGCTGTCTCACTAATTAGGTGAGGCAGCCCCTTTTGAAAATTTTCAATCAGTTATTTATGCTGTGTCGGGCGGGGGGAGTGCCGTCGCTCAGAGGCGCAAAGGTATAGCCGTTTGAATAACAGTATTCTATTATCTGCGGAAGCGCAGTAAGCTGAGAAGACTTCATATCGTGCATAAGGACTATATTGTTTCCGTTTTTCAGTGAGCCTGTTACATTCTTTACTATTTTGTCAGGTCTGGAGGTTGAAGCATCTCCCGAATCAATGTTCCAGTCAAAATATACATAGCCCTTCTGCAAGGTGGCAGGAACAAGCTCACTCATTATGCCTTCCTTGTAGTTCTTGCTTATGATATTAGACGAGCCGCCCGGAAAACGCAGTATAGCGGTGCGTGTGCCTGTTTGCTCAAAAATAAGGTTATTTATTTTATTAAGGTCATCAAAATATGCTTCACTGCTGACATAAATATCATAAAGATGGGAATATGTATGAGCGGCAATAGTGTGGCCTTCATCAACAATTCTCTTCATAAGATAAGCATAGTCAGGCTTTTGCGCCGTTACGAAAAAAGTTGCCTTAACATTATAGTTTTTTAGTATATCAAGAATCTGAGGGGTATAGATACAGGGACCGTCATCAAAGGTAAGGTATACGGTTGTTGTATTTTCGTCTACTGACTGGGTTTCGTGCTTAACAAGTACGCTTCTTGTAGCGGTGGCAGTGTTACCTGCATTATCGGTTACGCTGTAGGTGAGAGTCTGTGTGCCTGGGACAAAGGTGTCGGGAGGCGCTAATAGCTCAACCTCATCAGTAATATCACCGTCGATATCATCTATAGCAGTATAGCCTGCTTCCTCATAATTCTGACCGTATGCCAGAATGATAAAATCCTCCCCCGCAAGAGAAAGAGTGGGGGCAACCGTATCTTCGGGTAAGTTTGGCTTTATTACAGGAAGAAAAGCTTCTGTCTGATTGGGCGCTGGAAGCAAAAGAAAAGAAGCAGTGAGTATTATAACGGAAACAGTCAGTGCTGCAAGAGTATAAAATTTGTTGGAGCTGAAAAATCGCATATATTTAATTCCTTAAAAATAGTATATATTCATTATATAATCAATATTTGTCGTATGCAATAGGAAAATATCGTAAATGCTAAAAATATGTTATACCTTGCGGCTTGAAAAAAAGGTATAGCTGTGATAAAATACTTAAATATAAGGAAGGTGATGTTATGTTGTTTTCAAAAAGAAATCAAAGTATATACGATTTAATGCTTGTGGGACTTGGAAACCCTGGAATAAATTATGAAAATACCCGTCATAACGCAGGTTTTACCGTTATAGATGCGCTTATAGAAAAACACGGCATCGCTCTAAATAAAAATAAATTCAACGCTCTTTTTGGGGATGCGACGCTCTGTAATAAGCGTGTGCTTATTGTAAAGCCACAGACCTTTATGAATAATTCGGGCGAGGCAGTGGCGGTAATATCACGCTTCTATAAAATCCCTGTAGATAAAATTCTTGTTGTGTCCGATGATGTTTCTCTTACCCCTGGTAAAATGAGAATACGGTTAAAGGGCAGCGCAGGGGGGCAAAACGGTCTTAAAAGCATAATTGAGCATTTATCAAGTGATGAATTTGCCCGTATAAAAATTGGTGTGGGTGACCGTCCTGACAGAAGCAGCGACCTTGCAAACTGGGTGCTTGGCAAAATGAATGAAGAGGATAAAAAGCTTTTTGAGGCTGCTGTGGAAAATTCTGTAAAAGCCATAGAAACTATTTTGAGGGACGGTATGGAAGCGGCTATGAACCGTTACAGTAAATAATGAAGAATAATTTTAAATTTCTTAAAAATGTGCTGGGTGCAGATGATGATTACAAAAAGCTTTTAGAGAGCATAGACGGCGCCAGAGTTCCTCTTGTGTGTACGGGGCTTTCCGAAATTCACAAGGCTCTTGTTTGTGCCTGTATTTCAGAGGAGCTGTCAGCGCCTATAACGGTGGTAACAAGCGACGAGGCGCAGGCACAGGCTCTAACAAAGGATTTAGAGTCTTTTGGTGTTAATGTTATTGAGTTTCCCGTAAGGGATTATCAGTTTGCAGGAATAATAGGCGAATCCAGAGAATATGAGCATAAAAGAATCCACACCCTGTCAGCTATAGCTGACGGGGATTTTGAGGTTCTGGTGGTGTCGGTAGATGCCGCAATGCAATATACTATTCCAAAGAGAAGCCTTGTTGAAAACTCCTTTACCGTAAATGCGGGGGACTGTTATGACCTTGAAAGACTTTGCGCCAGACTTGTCAGTGCCGGATATGTGAGAAGCGAAACGGTTGAGGGTGCAGGACAATTTGCTGTCCGCGGAGGAATTCTTGATATTTTCACTACCCACAGCGCTCTTCCCTTTAGAATTGAATTCTGGGGTGATGAGGTAGACAGTATATCCTTTTTTGAAACCGAAACACAGCGCAGAACAGACAGTGTGAACAGCATTGTTATTACCCCTGCAAGTGAGGTGCTGTGCAGTAGGGAGCGGCTTTGTGAAATTGTGGAAAGACTTTTATCCGATAAAAAGCTGAGTGACAAACGCAGAGAAAGACTTGAAAAAGATTTAGAGGATATTGCTGCTGATATATTTGTAAGCTTTGACAGGTATCTTCCTTTTATTTATGAGGAGCGCACAACGGTGCTTGATTACGCACAGGACTCTGTTGTGTTTTTGAGTGAAAGCGCAAATGCGGCTGAGCATTTTAAAAATATCAGAACAATGCTGGGTGAGGACATCAGCCGTCTTTTAGAGGACGGTTATTTAGGGAAGGAAAGCAACAGCTTCCTTATAACTGATGCAGAGCTTTATGAAAAGCTTTCCCACTGTATAATACTTGACAGCTTCGCAAGAGGAAAATATGAGATAAATCCCAAAGCCCTCATTGACTTTAATCTAAAGCGCTCTACCGCTTGGAACGGTGATATAGGGGTGCTGAAGGAAGACCTTGACTATATAATAAGTGAGAAGGGCAGAGCAGTTGTCCTTGCTGGTAACGAAAAAGCGGCGTCTATTTTGGCTGAGGACCTTTCGCAGTCAGGCTTTGTTGCCCGCTACAGCGGTGAAATCAGTGAGCTGGCAGATGGTGTTACGGTTACTGTAGGTACCTTGTCCGGCGGTTTTGAACTGGTTAATGAGAAATTTATGCTTGTTACGGCGAGAGGCTTTGTCAATGCTTCAAAAAAGGCGGTAAAGCGCCCGAAGGACAGCAGGGCTGTAGGCAGCCTTGATGAACTGAAAACAGGCGACCTTGTGGTGCATACTGCTCACGGAATCGGCGTTTTCAGCGGAATACAGCATATAACCAATTCAGGCATAACAAAGGATTATATAAAAATTAAATATGCAGGACAGGATGTTCTTTATGTTCCTGTCACACAGCTTGACCTTGTTTCGCGGTATATCGGCGCCGATAGTGAGGGTGTAAAGCTTAATAAATTAGGCTCAAGCGAATGGCAGAAAACCCGAAGCCGCGTTAAAAAGGCTGTTCGGGATATGGCTAAGGAGCTGACTCGCCTTTATGCAAAACGAATGGCGGCAAAGGGCTATGCTTTTTCTCCTGATACCGACCTTCAGAATAATTTTGAGCGCAGATTCCCCTTTGAAGAAACCGAGGACCAGCTTCGCTGTGTTAATGAGATTAAAAAGGATATGGAGCGCGGCGTTCCTATGGACCGACTTCTTTGCGGAGATGTGGGCTTCGGTAAAACCGAGGTTGCTCTGCGCGCCGCCTTCAAATGTATATGCGAGGGTAAGCAGTGCGCACTGCTTGTGCCCACCACCATTCTTGCGTGGCAGCATTATAATACTGCTCTGAGGAGAATCGGTGAGCTTCCTGTAACCTTAAAGCTTCTCTCCCGCTTTGTACCCCCAAAACAGCAGGAGCAGATAGTAAAGGAGGTAGCAAAGGGCAGGGTGGATATGATTATCGGTACCCACCGCCTTATTTCAAAGGATGTGAAATTCAAAGACCTTGGACTTGTTATTATTGACGAGGAGCAGCGCTTCGGCGTGGCACAGAAGGAGCGCCTTAAGGAGCTTTATCCTTATGTGGATATACTCACCCTTTCGGCAACCCCTATTCCAAGAACGCTGAATATGGCAATGACGGGACTAAGAGATATGTCTACCCTTGATGAAGCACCGGGTGACAGACATCCTGTTCAGACCTATGTTTTAGAGCAGAGTAACTCTATTCTTTATGATGCAATAAGAAAAGAGCTAAGACGCGGCGGTCAGGTTTATTATCTTCACAACAGGGTGGAGTCTATTGATAAGGTTGCTGCGCGTATTAAAATTGCTGTTCCTGAGGCAAGAGTTGAGGTTGCTCACGGCAAAATGAGTGAGGAAACGCTGTCTAGTGTTTGGCAAAGGCTGATGGAACACGAAATAGACATTCTTGTCTGCACAACCATCATAGAAACAGGTGTAGATGTAGCCAATGTAAACACCCTTATTATTGAGGATGCCGACCGCTTCGGTCTTTCCCAGCTTCATCAGCTAAGAGGCAGAGTAGGACGGTCTTCACGAAGAGCCTATGCATATTTCTGCTTCAGAACAGGCAAGGTGCTTAATGAGGATGCCGTAAAGCGCCTTGAAGCAATAAGAGAGTTTACCGAGTTCGGCTCGGGCTTTAGAATTGCTATGCGTGACCTTGAAATAAGAGGCGCAGGCAGTATTCTGGGCGGAGCACAGCACGGTAATATGGAAGCAGTAGGCTATGATATGTATTTAAAGCTTTTAAATGAAGCTATGAAGGAAAACGAAGGAGAAGAGGAAAAGCCTGAGGTAGTATGCACAATAGACCTTAATGTTCCCGCCCATATTCCTGAGGATTATATAAACAGCCTTCCTGCAAGACTTGGTATTTATAAACGAATAGCAGATATTGAAAGCGAAGCTGATGTTAGCGATGTTATAGACGAGCTTTGCGACCGCTTCGGTGAGCCGCCGCGCAGTGTTATGGGACTTATTGATATAGCTCTGCTGAGAAATAAGGCAATAGCCTCTGATATATATGAAATAGTGCGTGACGGAAATAATGTGTTGCTCCGACTAAGAGTACTTAATCAGGAAACCTTCTTAAAGCTTGGCAGTGTTTTCGGAGAAAGACTCAGACTTATAACCTCAGGTGAGATACCTACAATTTCTATAAAGCTCAAAAAGGGACAAAATTTATCGGGAATTGTAAACGAAATTGTAAATGCTCTGTAATGTTAATAAATTTTTATAGACTTTTTCAAAATTATGTAATATAATCATAGGTGTATGACCAAAGTGATTTTTTTGGAGGAATAATGATGAAAATGATGAAAAGAATTATTTCTGTCTTGCTTGTGCTTTTGATGGTATTTTCCTTTACTGCCTGTCATAAGCAGAATGAGGTTGCAATTACTATAGGCGGTATTAAGTTTACTTCTGCTATGTATTCTTATGCTTTGCTCAGCGCCGACGGTGAGGCAAGAACTATTGTTGACGAAAACCTTGCGGCAGAAAAAGAGGAAAGCGAAAGCACAGAGACTACTACCGAAGCGGTTGATTATTTCGCACAGAAAATTGATGACAAGGCTTTTGAGCAGTGGGTAGAGGACCGCGCTATAGAGCTGCTTAGCGAGTGGGCTGCTTACGAGACTCTCTGTAAGGAAAATAATATTACTCTTAGCGAGGAAGCTATTTCTCAGGCTGACTCTTATGCTCAGTATTACTATTCCTACTACGGTGCTGTTTATTCTGCTAACGGAATCGGTGAAGAAACCTATAAGAAAATGATGTACTACGACTCTTATGTAAATGAATACTTCAAATTCCTTTACGGTAAAGAGGGAAGCAAGGCTGTTCCAGAGGAGGATGTTAAGAATTCCTTTAATTCTTCTTACCGCGTAGCTCTTATTCTCCAGACCGATATAAGCCAGATGGACGAGGCTGCTGCAGCCGATGCAAAGGCAAAGCTTGAGGACTATCAGACAAAGCTTAAGGACGGAATGAGTGTAGTTGATGCTTATAATGAGTTTAACGGACTTACCGAGGAAAGCGCAGCTACTACAGGCTATGCTCCTGCAAAGGAAGTAAAGGAATGTGCAAATGTTATTGCTGACCCCGAGGCTGATGAAAGCTACGGTGTTGACTTCTGGGCTGATATTAAGGATATGGCTGCAGGAGAAAACAAGATTCTTGATGTGGAGCAGAACGGCAGTAAGTATGTTTGTCTTGTTCAGATAATTGATTCCCAGAGTGAAACAAGCTTTCTTGAGGAAATGGATAGTTCAATCCGCTGGAATCTTAAGAACGAAGAATATACTGCTGATATTGCTACCTATGCAAAGACACTCAGTGTTAAAAAGAATAAATATGCTATGAACGCATTTAAGGTAAAAGATATTAATTACGGTGAATAAAATATGGGGACTGTCGTGACTGACGACAGTCCTTTAAATTTTTTTCAAATATAGAAAAATAACTGTTTTCATTTCACCTTGTTTGTGGTACAATGTATGTGTATAGTTATATAATTTTTATTACAGCTATTTTGACAAGGAGGGAAGCAATGAAAAGGATTTTATGCGTTATTTTACTTGTTCTTTTGTCAGCCTTACTGCTTTGTGGCTGCACTCCCTTTGACAGTGAGCCTGATTCCCTTCTGGCAGCACCCAGACTTACAGGCTCTATGCATCCTGTACAGGAAGCGCTGGAAGCAAAAATCGGTAATAAATATCATCTGAAATTCCCTTCCTCAGGGGAAACGAAGTCTGCTATAACCCTTGTTGATTTAAACGGTGACCTGCGAAACGAGGGGGTTGCGTTTTACAGCACCAGTGATGAAAATACAGTTACTATGAATATTGCCGTAATTGACCTGATTGACGGTGTGTGGCAGGTCTCCTCACAGGAATCTATTATAGCTGTTGGAGTTGAAAGAGTATACTTCACCGATATGGACGGTGACGGAAACAAGGAAATTATTGTAGGCTGGAATATATACGGTACTGCAAGCAGAACTGCTTCGGTTTATGAATATACAGGCAATACCCTTATAGCTCTTATGGAAGAGCCCTTTACTGCTCTTACTCTTTGTGACCTTGACGGAAATTTGAGTCAGGATCTGCTTCTTTTACAGCTTGACAATACTTCCTCAAGAGCCTTTGCAAGATATTTCAGTGTAAATTCTCAGGGTGTCGCTGAGCTTGGCAGCTGTGAGCTTGACGGAAATATCACTTCCTACAGTGAGCCTGTGCTTTCCACCCTTCCTACAGGGGAATTCTGTGTGTATGTTGACTGTATAAAGGGAGCAGGAATGATAACCGAGGTTATTTTCTTTAAGGATGGCAAACTTTTAAGCCCGTTGTATGATTCCGCTCTTATGGAAAATATTGTGACCTACCGTCCTGCTATTGTACCTTGCAGGGATTATGACGGTGACTCGGTAATGGAAATACCTGTGATGCATCAGCTTCCCACACAGACGGGTGGCTCTGCGGCATATCTTACTGTATGGAATTCCTTTGACGGCGCTTCTCTTACACCGCGCTTTTATACACTTATGAACTATTCCGATGGTTATAGTGTAAAGCTTACTGAACAGTTGGCTTTTTCCACTACAACTATTCGTAATCTTGAAAACAGAGAGCGTATAATTTATGAATACGATTACGAAAACGGAGTACTGAAAAGTGAGCTTTTCAGAATCAAAGTTGTGTCAAAAACTGCTTATGACAGCGGAATGTATGCGGAAGGATATATTCATCTGAATAACAGTGACAGTCTTGTATGGCTATGTAGTGTAAATGACAGAGCGCAGCAGTACGGTATTACTGCAGAGAATATAGGCGAAATATTTGAGCTTATTGTGGAGGAGTAAAAAATGAAAAAACTTCTTTTGGTAGAAGATGAAGTGGCTATTCGTGAATTTGAAGCCATTAACCTTCAGAGAGCAGGTTATATTACAATACAGGCAGGAAGCGGCGAAGAAGCTCTTGAAATATACGACAGTGAACCCAACACCTTTGATATCGCCCTTCTTGATATATCTATGCCTGGGATGGACGGCTTTACTCTTTGCAGAGAGCTGAGAAAAAGAAGCGCTTCTTTGGGCATTATTATGCTTACTGCGAGAGCTCAGGAAATGGATAAGATTAACGGACTTATGCTTGGTGCTGATGACTATATTACAAAGCCCTTCAGTCCCAGTGAGCTTCTTGCCAGAGTTGATTCCCTATATAGACGCGTTGGAATGAACAAGGAAAGCGTACCCACAGATGTAAAGGAAGAAATCAGACTTAATAACTATGTTCTTAATCTGAGAAAGAGAACCCTTTTAAAAGATGATAAAAATATTGAGCTTACTCATGTGGAGTTTCAGATTATCGAGTATTTCTTTACCAATCCCGACAGCGCTCTTGACAGAAACGATATTCTTACAAAGGTATGGGGCGCTGATTATTACGGTGAAGAAAAAATTGTTGATGTTAACATAAGAAGACTGAGAATGAAGATAGAAGACAACCCCTCAAAGCCCAGACACCTGCTTACTGTATGGGGTATGGGTTATAAATGGAAAACTAAGGAAGAAACGGAAGATTAATAAGGTATTTAGGAGAAGACTTTAAGTGGAACTGGAAATACAGTTTAAGAGTATTACAAAGCGCTGGATAACCAATGTTTATCTGCCTGTTGTAATAATAGTGTTTATCATCGCTTCAATAGCTTGTGTGGTTGTCCGTAACAGCTATTTAAACCGTGTTAAGAGCGCCGCAGAGGAATATGCAAAAAGCTTTTCGCAGCTTTCCACCATAGACGAGGATTATTTTTCCCTTGCGGCAAAGGAATACTGTGAGCAGTTTGAAGCCAAGGACAAAATAGAAATAATGGTAATTTCAAACAGCGGAAGCATTATTGTAAGCACCAGCGGTTTTGAAAGAAGTGAGCTTCCTATGCCTGACTATGAAAAGGCGAAGGAAGCAGAGTCAGGGCAGTCCTTCTGGATGGGAGACAGTACCGCAGGAGAGAGAATTCTTGCAGGCACCTATATTCTCGGCAATGGTACAGGACATTCAAACGGCGCTATAAGGTATGTTGTGTCCCTTCGTCCCTGTAATATGAGAATACTTTATACCTGCCTTGCAATAGTAGCAGTTGCTGTTGCCATTCTTGTTTTTACCGCTATGTCGGGACTTTTCTTTGTAAAGTCTATAATCCGTCCTGTGAGAGAGGTAAGCGCGGCGGCAAGAAGAATTGCTTCAGGGGACTATAAGGAGGAGCTTAAATCCCGTTATACTGATGAAATCGGAGAGCTTTGCGATTCTATTAACTATATGGAAACCGAGCTTAAAAATGCTGAAAAGCTGAAAAACGATTTTATCTCCTCTGTTTCTCACGAGCTTCGCACTCCTCTTACTGCAATACGCGGTTGGGCGGAAACAGCAAAAATGTCGGTAGGCTATGATGAAGACCTTGTTAACCGCGGTCTTGATGTTGTGCTGGGTGAGTCTGACCGTCTTTCAAATCTTGTGGAAGAGCTGCTTGACTTCTCCCGAATCCAAAGCGGCAGATTTTCGCTCAATATCCGTCTTTTCGAGGTATCCGAGCTGCTGCAGAGCGCCGCGTCAATGTACATTGAGCTTGCGGCAAAAAGAAATATTGACGTAACCTGCACCATTCCCGCAGGTAAGGTTATGGTAAACGGTGACCCCGACAGAATAAAGCAGGTATTTATAAATATCATTGATAATGCGGTTAAGTATACTGAGGAAAAGGGACAGGTGCTTATTCAGCAGAACGAGGAAGAGGGCTGCGTAAGAATCACCGTTAAGGACACAGGTGTAGGTATTCCTGCACAGGATGTTGACCACGTTAAAGAAAAATTCTATAAGGCAAACAATTCGGTACGCGGAAGCGGAATAGGACTTGCGGTTGCCGATGAAATAATAAAACAGCATCAGGGATTATTATTCCTTGAAAGTACCGAGGGTGTCGGCACTACCGTAACAATAGTGCTTCCCCTTTTTGAAGAGGAAAATATTCCTGAGGAAGAAACTATAAATGTTGAAGAA
>JBGUVH010000091.1:0-5917 GCA_045134215.1 Acutalibacteraceae bacterium | reverse complement strand
GGTATAGACCCTTGGTTCTATTCAGGCAGAGAAAGAAGCTTTGATGAAGTTTTCCCTTGGGATCACTTGAATTACGGCATAAAAAAGGAATTCCTTATAAGAGAATGTAAAAAGGCTTACGAAGCAAAAACAACACCAAACTGCCGTGAAGCCTGTTCAAATTGCGGTGCAGCTTGTTACAAAGGAGGTATTTGCGTTGAAAAACATAAGAATATGGTTTAAAAAACTTAATACCGCCAGGTACATATCTCACCTCGATTTAAGCCGCTGTATGGAACGTGCCATTCACAAGGCAAAGCTTCCTTTCTGGTATACTGAGGGTTTCAATCCTCACGTATTTTTAACAATTACAATGCCATTGTCCTTGGGCTTTAGCGGCACAAGGGAGTCGATGGACGTTAAATTATTGGATGATGATTATCCTTACGAGGAAATTATCGCAAAATTAAACAGCGGTCTTCCCAAGGATATTGAAGTCTATGAGGTAACCGAAGCTAAAATGAAGCCGGGAGCGGTTGCTTTTTCTAAGTACGAGATTGAAATAAGCGAACCGGACGCAGCTTTAATAGCCGATAACATTGAAAAAATGTTTGAAGACGAAAAGGTTATGGTTCTTAAAAAAACAAAGAAGGGTGAGGGAGAGATAGACATCAAACCCGACTTTGAAAAAATGAAAACAGTAGTCAAGAAGGAAGATTTTGTAAAGTACACAGTAATACTCAAAAGCAGCAATAACGGCAGCATAAACCCGAATCTTCTTTTCGATGCATACTTCAATAAATACGGCAAACAGATATACGCAAGAATAAACCGCGTATTCTGTTATAACGATAAAATGAATCTGTTTATATGAATAAACAGCAGGGAAAATAAAAGTTGTTTTTTGTGTAAAATTATACTTGCATTTTTATACAAAGTATGATATTATACTAAGGCATTTGAAACCGTTTGCTCCTCAAAAGCTGCAAATGGGGTTCAAAGCCCGGTAAAACCGAGTATTTGAAACTGACAGTCCTCTGCAAAGGTGCATGAATGTCTAAAAAAATTGGAGGAAAATCAAATGGACGCATTAAAACTTATTGCTGCAGAATCCGTAAAAAACGAAATCCCTGAGTTTGGCATCGGTGATACAATCAAGATCGGTGTTAACATCCGTGAAGGTGACAAGGAAAGAGTTCAGTACTTCGAGGGTACAGTTATTGCTCGTAAGGGCAGTGGCGTAGCTGAGACATTTACAGTTCGCCGTATTTCCTACGGTGTAGGTGTTGAGAGAGTATTCCCCATCCACTCACCCAACGTTAAGGATATCACAATTATCCGTAAGGGTCATGTTCGTAGAGCTAAGCTTTATTATCTCCGTGATAGAGTTGGTAAGGCTGCTAAGGTTAAAGAGCAGATCAAGTAAGAAAGATTTTCTTAAGAAAAAGGAGACAAATTTTTGTCTCCTTTATTTTTTTCTTGATTGTTTACATTATTTTTTGTATACTAAAGATAAAATAGAAATAGTATTGCTTGTTTTAATAAGGAATTTATTTATGAACGAAAATAACATTTATGAAGAACAGGATATGCAGGAAGAAAATATCGGGGAAATAAGCAGAAAGAAAAAAATAATATTAAACCTTTACGAATGGGTAGAGGAGTTTACAATAGCGATTGCTGTTATCGTTATACTGCTTTCTTTTGCTGTCAGAGTTGTGACCGTAAGCGGTACTTCAATGCTGCCAAATTACAGACACAACGACAGACTCATTATTACTTCCTATAACAATGAGATAAACGTCGGCGATGTAGTTGTGCTGGTGGATGTTTTAGATGAACCGATTATTAAGAGAGTAATCGCCACAGAGGGGCAGACAGTTGATATAGATACAGAAAAAGGCATTGTATACGTAAACGGAGAAGCTCTGGATGACAGTGTATACGGTATAGAAAACGGAATAACTTTTTTAGAATCCGCTGCCGTGTTTCACACAAAATTCCCCTGCACGGTACCCGAAGGACATATTTTCGTGTTAGGTGATAACAGACGTGTATCAAATGACAGCCGCTACAGCGCTATCGGTATGGTCGATGAAAGAAAAGTCCTGGGCAAAGCGTTTTTCAGTATTTTCCCTTTTGATAAGATAGGTTTTACAAAATAAGAAAGGTAAAAAATAATATGAGTGATTTTCAGAATATACAGTGGTTTCCGGGTCATATGACCAAAGCAAGGCGCCAGATTGAAAAGCATTTAAAGCTTGTTGATATAGTTATTGAAATTGCAGACGCAAGAATTCCTGTAGCAAGCCGTAACCCTGTTTTAAAGAGCATTATTAACAATAAACCCAAGATGCTTCTTTTAAATAAAGCGGATGTAGCAGATCCTAAGGAAACAGAAAAATGGCTTAATTCCTATAAAGAAAGAAATATAAAAGCACTTCCTATCGACTGTAAAACAGGCAAAGGTATAAACAACATCCTTCCTGCGGTTAAAGAGGTATTAGCTCCTCAGATTGCTGCCTGGAACAGAAAGGGAATGGTGGGCAGACCTATTAAAATTATGGTTGTAGGTATTCCTAACGTTGGTAAATCCTCCCTTATAAATAAAATGTGCAAAGGCGGCAGTGCCGGTAAAGCAGAAGTTCAGGACAGACCGGGTGTAACAAGGGAGAATAAATGGTTCACAATCGGTAAGGGATTTGAGCTTCTTGACACCCCCGGTGTTTTGTGGCCTAAATTTGAGGATAAAGCAGTAGGCGAAAAGCTTGCTTTCACAGGTGCTGTTAAGGATGAGATAATTGATATTGAGCATCTTGCAGCAAGATTTCTTGAAGAAGTAAGAACACATTATCCGAATGCCGTTAACGATAGGTATAAGACGGAGATTGAAAATATAAACGAATTACAGGGTCACGAGATACTTGAGAAAATATCAGTTAAGCGCGGTATGTTGTTACCGGGCGGCATAGCCAATACAGAGCGCGGCGCCATAGCAGTACTTGATGAATTCAGAGCAGGCAAGCTTGGAAGGATAACACTTGAGCATTATGAAAAAAGATAAAGAATTAATAATGGATCACAGCTTTGAGAATGCTGCAAGGGAAAAAGGCTATAAGCTTATATGCGGTATTGATGAAGCAGGCAGAGGTCCTTTGGCAGGACCTGTTTGTGCAGCAGCGGTAATTTTGCCTGAAGGAATAGAAATAGAAGGGCTTAACGATTCAAAGAAGCTTACCGAAAAGAAAAGAGAAAAGCTTTATGATGTTATTATAGAAAAAGCTTTGGCTTACGGTATTGCTTTCGCCGATGAAAAAGAAATTGACGAAATTAATATTTTGCAGGCAACCTTCCTTGCTATGAAAAGGGCAACCGATATGCTTCAGGTAAAACCTGACTACGCTTTGGTTGACGGTAACCGTATGCCTAAGCTCGATGTTGACGGTGAAACTATCGTCAGCGGTGATGCTTTATCTCCGTCAATTGCGGCGGCTTCCATACTTGCAAAAGTAACAAGGGACAGGCTTATGTTTGAATACGATAAAGAATACCCTGAGTATCAGTTTGCAAAGCATAAAGGCTATGGTACAAAGGTACATACGGAAGCAATTAAGGAATTTGGTCCCTGCAAAATCCACAGACTTACTTTCTTAAGGAAATTAAAGTAATAAATAAAGGTATTTATTAATATGGATAATTCTACGGGTGTTTTGGGCGAAAATTACGTGGCAGAGCTTATAAAAGAAAAAGGCTATAAGCTTGTTATCAGGAACTATAAGCTTAAAATGGGTGAAATAGATATAATAGCCAAAAACGATAAGTACATTATTTTTGTAGAGGTAAGAACAAGAAAAGAAGGGGGAATGATTCATCCCCTTGAAACAATTACCAACGCAAAAAAGAGGAATGTTATGCGAACAGCCACCTATTTTCTGATGCAGTATCCCTTTGACCTGCAGCCTCGTTTTGATGTTGCGGCGGTTGAAACAAGGCAAGGCAAAGTAGTTTCCTGCCAATATATTGAAAACGCATTCGGAAATTTCTAAGCATAGCAAAATGTATGAATTAAGGGAAGCTTTATATGAGATATTTTGATTTACATTGTGACACTCTTACAAACTGTTATAAACAGCACGAGGGTCTGAAAAATAACAACCAGCATATTTCTTTTGAAAAATCACCTGCACAGGTTTACATACAGTGCTGTGCCTGCTGGATACAGGAGACCATCAAAAAAGAAAATGCATGGCAGTATTTTGTTGATTGTGCCGAGCTTTTAAAAAGGCAAAAAGAAGAGCACGGCATTTCTCAGATAATAACAAATGCAGAACTTAAAGAGGCTAAAAAGGGCGTAGGTGCAATATTAACTATTGAAAACTGTGCTGCTTTTGCGGGCGAGCTTTCTAATATTGAAAAAGCTTATAACTACGGCTGTAAAATGGCTACCCTCACCTGGAACGGTGCAAACGATTTAGGCAGTGGTGTCCGTTCAGGTGAAAGCTACGGTCTTACCGAATTTGGCAAGAAAGCAGTAAAGGAAATGGAAAGAGTAGGTATGGTTATCGATATTTCCCATGCAAGTGAAATCCTTTTCTGGGATGTTATTGAGCATACTGAAAAACCGCTTGTTGCCAGCCACTCCAATTCAATTACTCTTTGCTCCAATAAACGTAATTTAACAGATGCACAGTTTAACGAAATTAAAAAGCGCGGCGGTGTTGTTGGATTAAACTTTTTCAAAAAGTTTTTAAATAACGATTTCGAAAATGCTTCTATGGAGGATATTTTCAGGCACGCTGAGTATTTTCTTTCCTTGGGCGGTGAGGATGTAATTGCAATGGGAAGTGACTTCGACGGTTGTGAGATTCCTGACGATATGAAAGGAATCGAGAGTATAGAAGAGCTTTATAATATTTTCGCAAAGCACAACTATAGCGAGGAGCTTATTGATAAAATATTTTTTAAAAATGCTTTTGACTTCTTTAATAAGCATATAGTGTGATTTTTTCTTTACAAAGAGCAATAAAGTATGTATAATAGCCTTTGTTAAAAATAGTCACTTAAGATTATATCAACACGGCAGCAGGCAAAAGCTGTCAGGAAAGGGGCTTTGCAAGACAAAGCTTAGGTAAAAGATTATGTTATATAAAAGTACAAGAAACAACAATTTAAAAGTAACTGCCTCCGAGGCAATTGCCAGAGGTATTTCAGAGGAAGGCGGACTTTTTGTTCCTGAATATTTTCCTTCCGTAAGAGATAAGCTGTCTTATTTAAGAAAACTTGATTACATATCTCTTTCAAAGGAAATTCTTTCTTTATACCTTACAGATTATACTAAGGAAGAAATCGACGAGTGTGCTGAAAAAGCTTACGAAACAAGTAAGTTCTCAGGAGAGCAGGTCAGACTTCACGAAGTAGAAAATGAGGATGGTATTTATTCTTTGGAGCTTTGGCACGGACCTACCTGTGCATTTAAGGATATGGCGCTTCAGATTCTTCCTCACCTTCTTACTAAAGCTTTTAAAAAGCAGGCTGACGGCAAAAAAGCTGTAATCCTTGTTGCAACATCAGGTGACACAGGCAAGGCTGCTCTTGAAGGCTTTAAAGATGTTGAAAATACACAGATCATTGTATTCTATCCTGAAAACGGCGTAAGTCCTATGCAGCTTCGCCAGATGAACACTCAGGAAGGTGAAAACGTATGTGTTTGTGCGGTTAAAGGTAATTTTGATGACTGCCAGACTCAGGTAAAGCGTATATTTACTTCTCCCGAGCTTAAAGTAAAGCTCAGCGAAAATAATATGCTTTTCTCAAGTGCCAACTCTATTAACTGGGGCAGACTCCTTCCGCAGATTGTTTATTATTTCTATGCTTATTTCCGTTTCCTTGACAGGATGGGTGCAGATGATGAGGAAGAGGCAATAAATATTGTTGTTCC
>JBGUVH010000090.1:0-2927 GCA_045134215.1 Acutalibacteraceae bacterium | reverse complement strand
GGTCTGTTTTGTCGGAAATCTCAAGGAGGACTTATCACGCAGAGATTTCACTGTGAATGCACTTGCCTATAACGAAAAGACAGGTCTTGTCGACCTGTTTGGTGGTGTCAATGACCTTAAAGGTCAAATTCTCAGGACTGTGGGAAATCCTGCAGACAGATTCAATGAGGACAAGCTTCGTATAATGCGATTGTTCAGATTTTCTGCACAGCTCGGCTTTACTATTGAAGATAACACACTCTCTGCTGCACTGCAATTATCTGATACGCTCATTCAAATCAGCAGAGAGAGAATTTCAGTTGAGTTATTCAAAAGCCTTACCTCACAGTATCCCGAAAAAATCAATCCGCTACTGAAAACCGATGCTCTCAGCTTCTGTGGAATTTACAAATGCAAGGTTAGCGACAGGCTTTCTCTTTTGCCAGAAAGCAGGAGCATAAGATTTTTTGCATTTGTAAGCTTTGCAAATCTAAATTTTGAGGAAATATGTAAGCAGCTTAAAACAGATAAAGCACTATTGAATTACTGCGTCGAATTAAAAGAGCTTCTTAAAACCGATATTTTAAATTCTACCGACTGTAAAAAAGCTCTCAACCGATATTCAAGAAAGGCTATAGAAGATTCCCTTATCATAAAAGAGCAGTCTACAGAAATTGTAACCAAGGTTATCAAAAGTGGCGAACCATATAAGACAGAGCATCTGAACATAAGCGGTAACGATTTATCTGAAATAGGGCTGAATGGTAAGGATATTGGGCGTATGCTTTCATTACTTACTGACTTTATAATCGAAAATCCAACCAAAAATAAAAAAGAAATATTAATTGAAATCGCTTGTAACAATATGTAAACAGTACCATAGAATGATAGTAGTAAATCATTCTATGGTATTTTAAATTTTGGGTGATAAAATGAAAATAATGATGGTTGGAAACGATGACAGAAGTAAAACAGTCAGCTCTTACCTTGCAAGATACTGCGCCGATTGTGATGTTTATAATTATACTGGGAATATTTATTCTGATACAAATATAATAATTTTACCCACGCCTGTATCAAGCGACAAAATCAACTTAAATTTTTGTGACGCGCCTGACAAAACAATAGAAACACTAATACACTCAGCGCCTGAAGGCTGTATCATTATCGGCGCGGGTTTTAAGCATCCCAAAGTATATGACCTGTGTGACAGAGATGATTTTTCAATAAAGAATGCTATTCCTACTGCCGAAGGTGCCATAGCCTTACTGATAAGCAACACGCAAAGCACTCTTTATAAGAGTAAAATACTTGTAAGCGGCTTTGGAAGAGTTGCGAGAATTCTTCTTAACAGACTTGCTTCCTTCGGCGCAGACATAACCGTAGTAATCAGAAAAGAATCCAACCACGCTGAAATTAATGCCTTAGGAATGAAGGCGTTATATTATGAAGAGTTAATAGACTGTATTGACAGCTTTGATATAGTTATAAATACTGTACCCACAATGATATTTAACAGTGAGATGCTTAAAAAAGCCAATAAAAAAGCTTTATTTATAGAACTTGCCTCCAATCAGACGGGAATAGCTGCAACAGCAATTAATGATTTAAGTATGAATTATATAAATGCCAATGGTTTGCCCGGCAAAACAGCCCCTGTTACCGCCGGAAACATTATGGCTGAAACAATAGTCAGTGTAATTAAAGAAAAATTATAAATTAAGGAGATATTTATGAAAGATTTAACAGCCGGATATGCAATGTGCGGCTCTTTCTGTACAATATCTGACTCAATGACAGCGTTAAGAAATCTGGCAGAAACAGGAATGAACATTATTCCTATAATGTCACCTATTTTATATAATACTGACACGCGTTTTACAGAGCATATATCTTTACAGAACAGAGTTAAAGAAATAACAGGTAATGACATTCTTCACACTATAGAACAAGCAGAACCCATTGGACCAAAAAAATTGCTTGATGTGTTAATAGTGGCACCTTGCACAGGAAACACTTTAGGTAAGCTTGCAAACGGAATAACCGATACAAGCGTTACTATGGCAGTAAAGGCGCATCTACGGAATAATAAGCCCGTAATTCTGGCAATAGCCACAAACGATGCTCTTTCAGCCTCAGCAAAAAATATCGGTGTGCTGCTTAATACAAAAAATATATATTTTGTTCCCTACAGACAGGATGATGCTATAAACAAACCTACCTCTATGATTGCTGACTTTACAAAAATTTATGATACAATCACAAATGCCTTGCAGGGCAAACAGCTTCAACCGCTTCTTCTGTGATAAAAATTCGACAAAAGTTGACAAAAACAGTTTTTAATAGTAAAATATAAAAAAATAAAAGCCGCACATTGCGACTTTTATTTTGGTGCTGAAGATGGGATTCGAACCCACGACCTACTGATTACGAATCAGTTGCGCTACCAGCTACGCCACTTCAGCTCACTTGATTAAGATTATATCAACTCTGACTCAATTAGTCAAGTAAGGAGTTAAAAATGAATGATAAAAAACAAATATCCAACGAAATAAGGGTACGAATTACTTATTACAGAAAGAAAAAGGGACTGACCCAAAATCAGGTAGCCGATGCTATAGGAATGGCGCGAAGCAGCTATTCTTATTATGAATCCAAGGCTGTACGCTTTCCCCCTGATTTTCTTAATAAGGTTGCTAAGGTTCTTGAAGTTTCTCCTAACACCTTCAATGTTGAAACCAGAACTGACAGCTCCTTTTCATTCATCACTCTTTCAGAAGCAAGAAGTGAATATAAAGATAATAATACTTCTAATCTTTCAAAGATAGAAAATCTTTTACTTGCTTCATTTCGGATGCTACCTGACGAGCTTCAAGAAAAATATCTCCAGTCAATTATGAAGGAATGTGCTAATCATCTTGATTAATTTTAAGTTAAAACACTCCAAA